>USEG01000007.1 GCA_900553555.1 uncultured Clostridia bacterium | reverse complement strand
ACCTCTCTGAATACAAATTTAATATTAGGATTATATCACATATATATATCAAAAACAATTATGTATTTTTTGTTAACAGACGTTATACCGTTTTTTTAACCCAACACTATAATTATACCGTTAATTATCTCTGTCAAACAGCTACGCTCTAACAGTTCAACGTTAGAAGTTTTCAGCCCGTATAGCCGGTAGAGATAAACGCATATTCTACATAGTCATAGGTCATCCACTGCGCAAGCACGTCAGCACTTACAGGAGAGTTAATAGGTTTGGCTGTTGATTGTATCGGTTGGCCATATTCATCCTGCATATACATAATCCACTGCCCTTTGAAATCAAACTTTACAGAGGTGAGGTTAGCGCAACCTTTAAACACTCTTTCACCGATTAAAGTAATGCTGTCAGGCAGAGTAATTTCTTTAAGCGAGGTGCAATCGCTGAATGCCTCCCAAGATATAGCTTCAAGCGTATCAGGCAATATCACCGTAGTGAGATTTGTGCACCCGCTGAATGCACGCGGGCCTATTATTTCTACACCCTTCGAGAGCGTTATCGATACGAGATTCGTATTTCCGGCAAAGGCGGTGCCTATCTGTGTGACGGTATATCCGCCCAATGTTGAGGGAACCATAACATTGCTTTCCTTGCCGAAGTAGAATCCAAGCCCGACATTGTTAGATGATACTAAACTACACAGCATCATATTATCTTCGCTGAAAACAGTTTTGCTAATCGTGTAGCTGCTGTTACCCTTCCAGTCAGACGGCCACAAATTTACTTGTGCATCCGTCGCCCCTGTCGTAATGCCGTTAGCGTTGTCACCGTAGAGGGCAGAGGTATTGCTGAACACTTTTGAGCCCATATTCGTCACAGTCGAGGAGATATATACTGTTGTAAGCGCTGTGCAGTTTGCAAACGCGCCGTCTGCAATTGTCGTTATTCCGTCGCTTATGGCAATGGCGGTAATAGTCGTATTGCCGGCGAATACTTCCTCCCCTATGCCGATTACCTTGTTGCCGTCTATCACAGAGGGCACCACAACAATTGTATCTGAGCCCTTATATGAAGTCAGAGTAGCCTCGCCTTCTTTTAATTTATATCCGAATATAGCATTTGTATCTACATAGGTTGTGTTATATTCAAATATGACCTGTACGTTTTCCGACAAAACAGGTGCAGTATTTAACCATTCATCGGCTTCAAGTTTTATTGTGGTAAGATTTTTAAGTGCGCTCAAATCACCGCTTACTTCAATTTCTTCAGGCACTACCAGCTCAGTTATGTCGGAAAAATATTTTAAATCATCGCCGTTAACATACGTTATCCCATCAGGAATCTCGAACGTTCCGTTTACTTCAAAATAATTTCCATCTTCGCCTTTAAACATAACCTTATCGACATACGCACAATCGGCAAATCTTGCTAACTTATAGTTTTCAAACCATGCCCCAATATCGCCGTCTATGTATAGTATTCGTTCTGCGTCGATATCGGTGAACACATCTTCACTTAAATAACCATTAAAATCAGCAGGCACGGTTATACTTGAAAGATTTTCGCAATCTGCGAAATCTCCTCTATAAAGATTTATATTTGAAGGAAGTGTTATCCCTGCAACATTTGTGCCGCCGAAACTTTTCCCGTTAAGGCTGTATATATTATCAGGTATTGTTATGTTTCCGGTTAAGTTATCCGGTATATATTTAGGAGAAGTCGCAACGCCGTCGTATTTTTCATAGAGCACTCCGTCTACCGACATATAATCCGCATTTTCGCCATCGACGATATATGCCTCGGTTGCGCGGAGAGAGGAATACATACGCCCCAATTCAAACACAGAGGTTACCGTTTTTGGTACGGTGAGCGTTTTTATTCCATGTTCGGCATATGCAAGCAAGGCATTGGTAACGTTATATTGCACCCCTCCTATTTCGACCTTTTCCTGTATGACAGCATTGCCATCCTCGCCGCGGTATTCCACAGCTATGGCTTCATCTTCATTTAAAACATAAAGTATGTCATTTACTATTGTATACTTGTTTTTGTCGATAAGATTTACAACCGTAATTCCATCATAATAAATAGGCCTTTCTTCAGAAGGATCTGATACGTATATCAATGCAAATGAACAATTGTCTTTATCCAAACCGCCATATAAGGCCCCGGGAATAACAATTATTCCCGTAGCACCCTTAGGGACTGCAATGGGATTGTAACTATCAAAAGTCACCCATGTGACTCCGTCGTCCGAAGAATAGTTGCTCTCGATTATGGTAAACAAAACGCCGCTTATAACAACAAAATTTTTATTGCTTTCATCAATGGCAAATGCGGTTATTCCCTCCGCGTCAGTTTCGCACTCGATACTTTCAAGCGTTGCGGCAAGCTTCAATTCACCTTTATATAGCGCGGGAACACCAAGCAAAATAGTCCTGTCGGCATTATAAAGAGCACCGTTTAGGGAACTGTAATTTTTATTTCCTTCTTCAACGGATATGTATTCCGCATTAAAATCAAACGTACCCACACCAATGATGCCTGTTACGGTGGCGGGAATTACAATTTCGTCATACTTTTCGGCACTATTATGGGCATAAACGGTACTTTTTTGAAGGTCACAAAGCAATCCGTTTTCAAGAACAAAATTTTTATTACTGTCTACATAATTTACTACACCACTTCCATCTATTTCACTTACAAGCGCATATTTCGATATTGTTTTTACGCTCTCGGGCAAGGTGTAGCTATACGCATCATTTTTCCTGTCATAGTTATAACATGCCCAATACAACAATGTTTTATCTTTATTGTAAAGGCTTCCGTTGGAAGACGAATAGAATTTGTTATTTATGCTGACTGTCCAAGACTTATTCCAAGCTTGAAAACGGTAGTATTGCATTATTAAAGGAGTTATATATTCAACCGAAGTAGTAATAAACGGTATATCGTAAACTCCCGCACGGGTAAAGTCGAACACCATAACAGTCCTATCGTTAATCTCCTCCGTTATGCCATCTTCACCGACAATGGCATAATAAGGATTATCTGCAGTACCCAGATAAAGCCCGCCCATGTAAGTATTGAATTCAACCTCTTCAAAACCTTCAGTGCGGTTATTCACGCAGCCTATCCATTTGACATCTTTATGAAGTTCTACCTTTCCGCTGCCGCCCGCAAGCATATAATAGGGATTGCTCTTTGTACCTATATACTTACCATTACCATATTCGTTATATTCAAGCGACTCACATTGAATACCTATGGAGTCATAATCTCCTACCGATTCAAGTGTTTCGGGCAACGTTATATGCCTTAGATGACTTGAAATAATAGCATATTCGGCTATTTCCGTAATGCCGTCTGAAATTATAAGCGTTTCAAGACTGCTATTCGTTGTTATCGCATAAAAACCTATGCTGGTGACCGGCTTACCGTTATATTCTGCCGGTACCGTAAACGATGTCAACTTGCTGAAACCTATGTCGGTCAATTCATAAGTGTCATCATCTTTAAGCGTATATATCGGCTCGGCCTTACGAACTTTCTCATAGTTGCAATCGTTGCACTTTAAAACTTGTTCCCAGGAATCGGTATCGCCTTCCTGCCAATGCTCTTCTGTAAATTCATGCGGCTGAATATTGCATGGTTGCTCGCAAACAATACAAATAGACCAGTGTGACGTACTGTCGTAGTTGTCGCCATAATAACCTTCACTCATTGGTGAGTGTGCTTCAGCCTCTTCTTTTTCACCGCACAATGTGCATTCAAGCCAGTGAGAATCTGCATCTGACCGCCATTCAAAATTGTGGTTGCAACTTTTGCCATTTCCGCCGCCTGTACATGCAGCAATTCCTGCACTAAGGCAGACTGCCGCCACGCAAGCAAAGAAAACTATTAGCATTTTTCTTTTCATAGAACTCCTCCAAAAATTTTTGCTAGGGCAACAACAAAGGCGTGCCTTCAACCGAAGACACTCCCTGCATAAAGTATCTCTGATTGTTGTCACACATCTTCCAAAACATACGGAAAATAGAGATACGAAATGCCTTATTGTACCGTATGTTTTGAATATTAAGATGTGTGACAGTTACAGTATATCACATGCGGGTGAATTTTGCAAGAGCAGCGCAGATATTTGCTATAAAAATAAGAGCGCCCCCAATTAAGGGAACGCCCGCATATATATCCCTTAATTGTCTTGCGCTACAATTCCAACCAAATCAGAAAAAAGGGTACACCTATGCCGTTGTAACCCGATTTGGTATTATTGAATTGTAGTGCAGTTTTATTATAGCAGAATAAGTAAACTTTTCAAGAGTAAAATCATAATCACTTAAAATAAAATTTTAATACGATAGATGTATTGATTTTGATTATAAAATTGTATATAATATAATCGAGAGGTGATACAATATGGTAAATATGATAAGACAGCGGCTGAAAGAGCTGCGTGAGGGCATAGGCAAATCGCAGGCTTTTATCGCAAAGGAAATTGGAACAATAGCGCAACCGGCGATATTCCGCTATGAAAACGGACAAAGCGATGTGCCGAACGCTATTCTGTTATGGTATGCCGACTATTTCGACGTATCGCTCGACTACATTTTCGGACGCACGGACAAGCCGCAGGGCAAACTATATGACTATAACCCCAAAGCCTTCGACGACGAGAAGATGCAACAGTTTGTGGAGATGTGTTTTGACCCAAAATCTACCGCCAACGCAAAGCTCAAAAAGGCCAGCTCGGGATAAAAGGGCCGAAAGACAATATTCGGATTTTTGTACAACGCCACGGCGCCTTCTATAGTTATCGCCGCGCCCATGCCGCAGTCCACCAGCGTCGCCGCGTTGTTGACCAGATTGTAAACGGCAAAGACATCCATTTTATCGTAATAGTCGCCAAACCAGTCGGAAACGCCCTGTGTAACGCCGCGATAGGTCATAAATACGCGCCTGCCGGCTAGGTCCTCGCGGGTAATATATTGCTTTTGCGCCAGAGGACATTTTGCCGGGACAAGCGCTCCCCACCGTTCCTTGCCGGGCATGGGCAGCGTTTCGGCGGCGCGCGTAATGTTTTCTTCTCTTGCAACGGTCAAAAAACATCTGAGTATGCGCAATTCCATGCTATTGTCCTCCGACGCTTAAAAAAGCTATGCAAAATTTTACAGGTTGTCGTATTGCTTATCGGTTACGGCTTCCAACCACTCGTTGGATGTGTTTTCGCCGGGCACTTCCACCGCAATGTGCGAAAACCAGCTGTCTTTTTGGGCGCCGTGCCAATGCTTGACTTCCGTCGGAATGACCACTACGTCGCCGGGCTTTAAGCTAAACGGCTCCTTTCCCCATTCCTGATACCAGCCCTTTCCCGCTACGCATAAAAGTATCTGTCCGCCTCCCGATGCGGCATGGTGAATGTGCCAATTGTTTCGGCAGCCGGGTTCGAACGTGACGTTCGCAAAAAACGGACTCACGCCTGCGGGCGTCAATGGGTTGAAATAAGACTTGCCTATAAAATACCGGGCGTACGCCGAATTTTCGTTGCCTAAGCCGAATATATTTTGCTTTTCAAATTGTTTATCCATAAAAACTATTTCCTTCATTTTATAAAATATATTTATGCTAAAAGCTCTTTTGCGCAATTGAGCGCATTAAACAGACGCGGAATGCCCATATACGGCATGGCCTGTACAAGTGCGCACACTATCTCTTCCTTTGTGCTGCCCGTCTTCAACGCGCCTTCCACGTGCGATTTTACCTGAACTTCCGCTCCGCCCAGCGCCGCAAGCATAACGACGGTAAGCAGTTCGCGCGTTTTGGCGTCCATGCCTTCTCTCGTCATAAAGTCGGAAAAACACAGTTCGGTAAGATACCGCGGCACCGCCTCGGCAAATTCGCCCGGCAGCCAGGTGTAGCGGTCTTTGATTTCCGTGCCGTACACGGGCGCCTGCAACTGCAAACCCTTTTTGTAACGGTCGGCCTCACTTACTGTCTCGCACGACGGCAAAGGAAGGCTTATTCCCTTTTCGTTAAAGGCCTGATTCATCGCGTCTATGGCGTTAAGCGTCTTGGGAAAGCCCACAAAGGGCGCGCACTGATAGACGGCCTCGCGTATTTCCACAGGCGTGACGCCGGCGTTAAGACAAGCGACGGTATGCGCTTTTATCTGGGGCAGCGTCTGATTGACCGTAAGCACGGTCAGCGTTACAAGCTCACGCATACGGTTGTCCAGCGGCCCGGCGTAACACACTTCGCCGAAAATAAAACGCTGTAAAATACGCATGAATTCCGCGTCGCTGCCCTGATCCGCCGTCGGTTCCGCGCAGAACAGTTGGTTGAATTTTTCCTTACACCTCTCTACTCTGTCCATATTTATCACTCCTCTATTTGATTTATCACGACAAATTTCTGCCCAGCTGATAAGCAGCCACCATAAACCTTGACGCGGCGGTATAAGAAGGCGTGCCGCAGCCCGTTCCCCATATCGCGCCCATATCGCGCAAATTGAGATATCGCACGAGCGTATCGTAATGGCTTTTAAGGGCGTCGAACGTCCATTCGTCGCTGTTCCACGCCGCGGCTATTATGGCGGACTTCATGCCTTTACGCTGCAATTGGCCGTTGAAAGCGCAAAAGCGGTCCACCAACGTTTTCAACTGAGCCGACATTCCGAAATAATAAAGTGGTGTCACAAAAACCACCATGTCGCATGATAAAATGCCGTTTTTAATGCCTTCGACGTCGTCCTTAAAGACGCGCGGCCCGTCGTATCCGCACTTTATACAGCCCGAGCACGGATGAATTTTCGCATGCGCGACATCGAATATATGCACATTGTGCCCCGCCGCCTTGGCTCCTTCCGCAAAACTGTCCGCCAGCATGTTGGACGAACCGTTTTTGTTGGGACTGCCCTGCAAAATCGCAATTTCCATACTTTATCTCCGTTTTTCTGTATTATAACACGCCGGATAAAAAATTTAAAATACTTATTTTTAATTTTAAGTTATGCGTAATATGCATGATAAACAGCATACGGCGGCAATACAAAACGGAGAGTCCGATTGGCTCTCCGTTTTAGCAAATACGTCATTTGTCCTACGCGTCAATGGTCAATTTGCCCGCGTCGTCAAACGCTACGGGCGCGATGCATGCCCTGCGGTCGCCGCTTGGACGGTCATAGTCGGTGTGAACGTGAAAAACGGTATACAGTCTGCCGGCAGGGTCGGTGAAGAAATGGTTGTGTCCGGGGCCGGAAAAGACGTTTTCTTTGTACTTTAACACCGGTTCGGGATATTTGACAAACGGCCCCAGCGGCCTTGTAGACTGCGAACAGCCTATCGAATAGTCGCGCGACGCATAAAAGTTTGCGGAATAATTGAGATAATAAACGCCGTTACGCTTTATGACCGCGGGGCCTTCGTTCCACAGCCAGTCTCCGCTCTTAAATTCCCATTCTTCATCGGGCTTGGATATTACGACGGGCTGCATTACCGGCTTATAGGTCGCCGGATCCACTTCCATGCCGTATATTACGCTGACGTGTTTTCCGTCTATGACGTTTTCGCTGCAATCGCGCGAATAATACATGTATACCTTTCCGTCGTCATCAAACAGCATTGTCGCGTCTATTGCGGCATAGCCGAAGTCGAACAGCGGTCCGGGCTGAACGTCTACAAAGGGGCCTTCAGGCCTGTCCGCCGTCGCAAGACCTATACGCAGACTGTGCGTTTGCTTTTGACGGGCGGTAAAAAGCAGCAGATATTTGCCGTCGTGGGCAAAGACTTCGGGCGCCCAATAACAATTTTCTCCCCACGTTCCCTTGTAGCAGTAGCCTATGTCGCGCCAATCGGTGAGATTGGTCGAATAAAAGCACTTAAAGCCGTCCGGAGCGTCGGTGGCATACATATAATATGCGTCGCCGCAGCGTAAAATAAAGGGGTCGCCTATTTTCGTAATTTTGGTTTCTATCATTTTTTATCTCCTTTACCATATGATAAAAAATTATAACACGCGCAAACCGTTGTGTCAATATCGCGGCGGAAAAAATACGCTTTTATTGCGGCAGATAATCTTTAAGCCGACGGAAATAGTACGCCGGCACCGCGCTCCATCCGTGGCACAGACTGCCCGCCTCGCTAAACGCAGCGGCGCCTTCCATCGTTTCCCACACCGTCGTGGAGCCCGCGTCCAGCATTTTGGAATAATCGCGGCGTATCTCGTCCAAAACCGTACGGGCGTATTGTCCGCAATCCGTTTTGAGCAGCGCGTCGTACTTAAAAACACGCATACTGAGAGTGCACGCATCCATTTCGCCGTCCGCAAGCGCGCGGCAAATATCCTTGGCGTCTTGCGGGGGCGCTATATCGCACAGCACGCACAGGGCGTTTGCAAGCTCGGTATACACCCTATTGTCCTCGGAAAAGAAGAAGCGTTTTTTGTCGCAGTCATAATAAGTTTTTAGAATATTATTTGCAAGATTGTGACGCAAGTCTGCATATTTATACGGCTTTTTCGCATAGGCGCAGATTTTTTCGAAATTGTCGAGCGCCATTACCGTGAGCACGTTTATCATGACGTCGGGCAGCGGCTCGTCGATCTGTCGTAAATTGCCGCTCATGACATTTGTCCACTCGTAAAAATTCCAGTACTGCTTTCCGCTCCAACGCACGACCAGCCCATCTAACATATTGCTAAGCACGGCGTTTAGAATATCGCACAGCTTTTCGTACACGTCCTCCGCCAAAGACTTATCGCCCGTAAAATCTATATACTCGCGCACCGCCGAAAAATAGTACAGCGTAAACGACGGTATGGTGAGATTTACGCCGCACGGAAAACATATCGACAACAATCCGTCGTCGCGTCTGTCTTTGCTCATGAGCAGCAGATTGGCCCGCGCGTATTCGCGGTTACCGTTAAAAAAGACATAATATCCGCACAACATCTGATTGCGCGCGTCCAAAACGTAAAGGTCCTGTTCGCGCCACGGACAGTCGACATAATGATTGGACATGCAAAGCCGCAGCGTGCGCACGCAAATATCGTCTATCGCCGCGTCCAAAGCGCCGCTTAGCGTAAAAGGCACCTTGTCTACGTCGTAATAATGCGGCACACACCCAGCTTTTTCCAAATTAAGCGCGCTTTCGCCCGTAATTTCCATATAGCGGCAGCCCATCTTTAAAAAGGGGCAGAAAAAGTCGTTTTCGCCGCGCTTGGCTATGTATTCGAAGGAAAAATCACGCCACGCACCCACCTTACGGCGGACGTGACCGTCTTGCAGATATTCGCCGTAACTCACCGTTATTTTCTGCCGGCAGGACGAAAACAGACGTAATCGCGGCATACCCACACATTCTTCTCCCAGGTCGGCGACGTAATTTTTGTCCGAATACGTCTTGACTTCTTTAGCGAAAACCGTCGCGCCGTAGACGAGTTTTGCGACGGGGCGTGCCGAAAAGCTGCACTTCTTGTCCACTTCCGTCGCCGGTACGAAACCTGCCGCATCGCCCGATATCCAGCCGTCTTCTTTTTCGGCGTCATACAAAAAACTTAGTCCCAGCTGCGGCGTAATGACTTTGCAATATCCGTTGGCAAATGCGGGACTTTGCCGCGCCATGATGTTTTTGTCGCTGACAAGCGCCGTTTGTCCGCCCGTCGTAACTTCGAAAATTACGCCCGCCTGAGCGGGTATGTAGCGCTGAGTCGCCATGCCCGGATGCCATACGCGCACGGCAAAAAGCTTATTTCCCGCCGTGACATAACGCGATATATCGATGTCGTCGTAAATTTTGTAATGCTCGTAATCGCCGTACTGGTCGGACGCGACAAACATCCCGTTTATGTACAGCTGGTAATCGCCGTCGCAGGAAATACGGCAGAAGGTTTTTTCTCCGTCGCCGCGACAGTAAAAGTGCGCCCGAAATTCCCCGTAAGTATCGTCCGCCGACGCCAATGCATACCAGATCCACTTGCTTTTATCAAACATACGCCCTCCGTTGACAAATAAAAAGTCTTTTACGTTTGCCGCTTTGCGGCTGAGGATATTCTGCTTTTTACCGCCGTCCTTAATTGTAACGACAAAGAAAAAATTCATCATTTCATCGAATTGCATTTCCGCGGCCGTGCGGACTTTGTTTCCGCGCATTACCCGGCCTCATGTCGATAATTTTACCACATTCAGCCGCAATATGCAAGACAAAACAGGCGATTTTTGCGTATATTAATAAAATATCTCCCGTCGTCTGCGCCCGCCGCAACCGAAGACGACAAGCGCGCTGACGAGTGTATTTTTGCACAAAAAAAACCGCGACGCAATAAGTTCCGCGGTTTTGACAACATATCTATGCATGCAAGGACGAATAACCGAATTTCGGCACTGCTATGTTTCGCGCCGCAAACGCCAGCAGCCAAAAATACAAGCCCAACACCGGCAGCAGCGGCCAAAGATAAAAATACGGCGCGGGAATTAGTTTGTACAGCCCTTCCAAAACGGCTATCCCGCCCTATTTCAACCCCAGTAGAACAAATCAATCAAACATAGCAAAAGACCGGCAGAGTAAAACCCTGTCGGTCTTTCTTTATATACCCTTGTTTATATAAGCCTTCCGAATTTTGCTTTTCGTTGTGGCGATGGTAGCATAGTTTTCGCGGAAGTCAACGATAACGAAAAAATTATTGCGTAAAGATACAGAGTAAAAAGCGCATTGCAAAAAAATGGCCGAGCAGGTTGCTACCTACTCGGCATTCGTTTTATACGCTATTCGATTTTTCAGCGATAATTTTTCGCATTGACTTCCGCGAGAACTATGCTAACCTAAGCCTGCCGAAAGAGGCAAAATATAATTCGGAGGAAAACTCTATGAAAACCAATGTTTCCAATTTCACCGAGTTCAGAAAGTATTATCTCTCTGAATTTGAACTGTACGACGGAGAAGCGTTCATCACCTTCAATATCGTAGGCATCGACATATACTTTACTGCCATATAACGGGCGTCGCGTTATCGGAGGCATAACGCCAGTAGTAGTCATCATATCCCGTTCCGGAGGCATTTTTCGGCGGCTCGGTTTCCGTGAAATAATATATTTGTGCATTATTCATCCAATTTATTCCTTTGCTGACTTCGTCCAGATCCGCCTTACTCCCTTCGTAAAATATATTTACCGGGATTTTAACGTTAAAAGCCTTCGCTCCGATGAACCTGACGCTGGCGGGAATTATTATGCTTTGCAGCGAATTACAAAAACTAAACGCTTCCATCCCTATACTTTCCAAACCGGCTCCGAGCTCTATATAAATAAGGTCGTCGCATCCGTCAAACGCTCTATAGCCTATACTTTTAAGCCCGTCCCCAAGCCTCAGTTCTTCCACGCCGCTATTAGCAAACGCCTCTTTTCCTATCTCGGTAATACCTTCTCCCAGCGTTATTGTTGTCAAAGCCCTACAACTCTCAAATGCCCCGTCGGGTATTGCGGTCAGACTGTCCGGCAATACCACTTCTTTAAGACTTAAACAGGAATTAAAAACATTCGCAGGCAATGACGTGATGCTATCCGGTATCACTACCTTTTCGAGAGTTTTTTTGTAATAAAATGCTGACGCTATTGCATAACTCTTACCCTTGTATTCCTCCGGCAATACTACTTCTTTCTTGTCGGCGTCATACGCTATAAGACTGTATTCCCCGTCGTCATTATAAAACACATATCCGTCCGGCGTTGTTTCTATATTGCCGGCCGTCCCGGACGATGAATCAAACACGTACTTTGCATAATATCCGACTCCGCCGTTATCCGCAGAGCCCGGCGTAATTTCGAGATCGGACAAGTTGTACACTTCAAAAAGGACAACACAATTTTTAAACGCATTTTCCTCTATATTTTGGAGCCCCTTGCCAAGCGTTATGCTTAATAAATTTTCGCAATTACCAAAAGCAAGTTGACCGATGGTCGTTACGCTGTCCGGAATTACGATTTCCGTCAGGCCGCCGTAATAGAATGCATTATTCTCTATTATTTCAAGGCCATCGGGTAAAGTTATGCTTTTTAAGTTTGCGGTGCCCGAAAACGCGTTCTTGCCTATTACTTCGAGACCGTCCGGCAAAGTTATGCTTTTTAAGCCCGTGTTCGAAAAAGTCCCGTCCGGCAGTTCTTTCAGATCCGACGGCAGCACGGCCTCTTCAAGCGATGAACATCCGTCGAATATATTGCCTCCGTCCAATATTACTCCGTCGGGAATAACTATTTTTTTTAAGCCTTTTTTGCCGGCAAAAGCTTTTCCGGATATTTTCTTTATGAATGACGGTATGGTAACAATGCTCCCTTCCGGAAAATCTCCCTTGTATGCGTACAATATATCGCCAAAACAGATATACCCTTCGGGCTGAGCTTCGTACCAAGCCGTACCCAAAAAGGCTTTTGATCCTATATGCTCGATATTTTCGGACATTACCAATGTCTTCAAATTGTCTCTGTCCGCAAATGCATGCTCGCCTATACTGACAACGGAATCGGGTATAACAACTTCGCTTACATTTGATTGAACAGCAAGAGGGCCTGAACCTGCAGTTCCGAAAGCAAAGCTTTCTATAATCTCCAGTCCCTGCGGCAATATTATCTCGTCAAGTGCCGTATGGCTAAAACTCTCTTCCCGCAGCACTTTAAGTCCTTTCGGCAACACAACCTTTGTCAAATGAGCATTATTCACGAACGCCCTTTTTCCTATTTCGACGACGCCGTCGGGAATAACTATCTCCGTAATGTTGTAAAAGTTCGCAAACGCGCCGCCACCGATGCTTTCAAGATGTTTCGGAAGACGCACCGCGGTTGTAATGCGATTGCACGTAGCTCCCGTTCTTAAATCCAGATTGGTTAAAACACCATCATATTTCTTATAAAAACCTAATTCCGCTATGCGTTTTACGGGCAAACCGTTGACATAATCCGGTATATATATCTCTCCTTCCATGTCAGAACTGCCCTTAGAAGCCTCATAACCGCTGCCGTCATCCAGCAACACATATTTCAGACCGGCTTCGTCATAACATTCTTCCTCGGCATATTCGGAATAATACGTTATTTCCGTTATAGCGGAATCGTCATACGCTCCGGTTTCGTCTACTGCCCATACCTCTATTGTATATGTAACGCCTGCCTCCAGATACGCAAGGTCATAACTGTTTTCTTTAACGTAGTTTTCACTCTTATCTGCATATACCACATATCCGCTTGCATTTTTCACGTCGTCCCACAATAACATTTTCCCTTCGATATACAGATTTTCGGGCGCGGCAAGCGGCTCGGGCTGGGCTGCGTTGTTTTGACAACCCGCTCCTCCGAAAAACAATACGACGCTTAGCAGCATGATAATCACGCCGCTTATTATTGCCTTTATTTTATTTTTATCGTTAATCGCAATATCCGGCGACGCACTCTTTTGCGCTAACCTTTTCATTGTTTCTCTCTCCTTGAAAATTTTACACTCGAATTTTAAGTTCTCGTTACAACAAATGATTATTTCTAACTATTATACTACATAAACACCGATTTGTCAATATATTTTTACATATTTATCATATTATTTTTATCCGAAACGGGTTCTCATTATTTTTTCGGGCGAAACGGTTGGCTAAAACGGCGTTTTTATGATATAATATCGGTATCAAAACATTGTTTGAGAGCGTATACGCCCCGCGGTTTTAATTGCGGCGGATTGCTCTGCCCGTATCTTTTAATGAATTCTCCCAAAAACAAGACAATCGATATTTCCGCAGACGAATACGCAGACCTTATAGGCGCGTGCATCACCGCCGACTCGCCCATGTCTCCGGAAGCGTGCATCGACAAAACCGTTTGCGGCGCCGCTTTCGACGTGCTCGGATTTTTGCCGCGCGGCTTTTTTGACCTGCTGATTGCCGACCCGCCTTACAACCTCGATAAAACCTTCGACGGCGAAAAATTCCGCATCAGCGTGCCCTGCGGCGTGTGCGGCGGCGAGCATCTGGGGCCGCGCTGCCGCCGCGGTCCAAAAGGACATAATCGGCAACAAGTTTTCCGCGCACTCCTTCCGCTACAAATGCCGCGCCTGATTTAGCGTCAAATCTGCTTTGATAATATTTTGCTCCCGTCGCGTTGGCGGCAAGATCTCCCGTTCGCGCAAGTTCGATCATGCCGCTCTTGGTGTTGTACCAGAAGTGATAGCCGTAAGAGGCGCTTTCGGGTTGCATCGAATCGTAAAAGCCGCTCCCGTACACATCGTCGACGGCTTTGCGCAAATCTTCTTCCGAGGAGACGGACCCTTGCGACGACGCGGCGGTAAGCGCCACATTAAGCGCCGCAACCGTCTGATTGTCGTTGCTCACTTTCGCGCTTAAAATCATGTTCGAAAACGTAGGAACAAGCACAGCCGCCAAAATGGCAATAACCGCTATGACAATGACAAGTTCTACAATCGTAAATGCTTTCTTTAGTTCCTTCATGTTAATTTCTCTCTTCGACGTTTTTTTGCGGCCCTACGGGCGCGCGGTCAGGCCTTTTTTGTCCGCGGCAATGCCACCGGTTTTACCACCCGACCTTCTGCGATTTTAAATTTTATACTTGCCTTACAAAATGTCAACTCTTCATTTCCCCTTTCGACGCCTTTTACACAACATTTACGTTATTATTGCACAATGACAATTTTTTATCCTAAGATTTTCAATTTATTCACACAACTTTCAAACTTTAAAACGCAATATAAAAATCGCGCCGGCCGTTTCTTCAAGACGGCGACGCGGAAAAAAAGCATATTTATTTTTTATGTTATAAGAAATATTTATTAAATTGGCTTTATATCTGCGCGAATAAATTAAAATGTTTTATATAAAGCGACAACATTTTTGCATCTCCCACAGCTTTTTCTCCGCGGCCGGCGGCAGCACGATTTTCATTTTCCGCGCGGGCTCCTCCATCCCCTTCCGAATTTTCGGCACAACCAAAAATCCCCTCGCTCCTATATTTGCGACATACGCCCCGTTGGAAAAATATGCCATATGCAATGCGTAAATTTATGAAAACCTCATGTGTGATTTTATCAATATCCGACAGTGAACTAAAACCGCAATATATTGTATATTTTACGGTTTTAGCCATATTTACTCTACAATTATAATTCAAGAATATCTTTTGTGTATTGCAAATATAACTTTACTACAAACAAAAAAGCGAATGGACGGCTCATTCGCTTTTTTAATCATTTCAAAATAAATTTTACCAGACGTCGGCGGCAAAAACCCGTGCGCCGCCCTCTTTTCTCAGTTTGGTCCAGACGACGGAAAGTTTTTTTGCTTCCACGTTCAGGCTGATGTTGCGCAAGGCGAGAAAATTGTTGTCTTCCTCAAACACTTTTTTGCCGTCGGCAAATATGCAGAACCCTTTTATCATGCCGGCGTACACTTCAAGCGGCCTATCCGACAGAAAGCTGTGCAGCCGATAGGCAAACTTTTTGAGTTTTCCGGGCAGCCATTCCCTGTCCAAGCCTTCGTCAAAGACGAGATGTATGCCCTTTATAAACTGCTTTTCCTTCCACTCGAAGACAAGACTTTCTCCCTCGCGCACCGTAATATCGTTTTCGCCGTACCGCGTCACGGGACGTTCGACGCCGGAAAAAAGCCGCGCCCTTTCTTCTCGGCTCAAATTCAGCTGCGCCGAAAGCGAAAGTTTTGTGTATTGTCTTTGCGTGTGCGGCAAAAAAACGCCGGCAAATATAAGGCGCTGTTGGAGTTCGCCTATATATTTCAGCACCCTTCGCGGAGACACTCGCCTTTC
>USEG01000006.1 GCA_900553555.1 uncultured Clostridia bacterium | reverse complement strand
CAACGAACGGCATTCGGAGCGTTTGCAATACAAATCGGCTGAAAGCCGTGCCACTGCGCTTTGTGCGCCAGCTACGCAACAACACGGCGCAGTCGCTTGTACTACGCACACAAGGGCTCCCGCACGGCAAAAACAAGCGAACTAGTGCTTGCATATCAAAGATGAAAGCGAAGTTTTTGTCGTGTGGGAAGAGGAGCACAAAGAACCAAGGCGAACAACTACAACTTGTTGTGGTTGAAGCAAAAGGAGCTTGTGTGCGACGAAAGCTCGGCGCTCGCTACGGTCGTCGCCTTGCGACTCCAATTCCGTCTTCGAAAAGGTGTTAAACTTCAAACGAAGTTATTGCGGATTTAACGTGCAAACTTTCAAATCGTCCGAGTTTGCCCGTAAGCGCGGATATACGCTCCTGCGTACCCTCGACGATAAGTGCGATTGCGTTGGCTTCCTCTCGCGGCACGCCCATACGCCCGATGATAATATCCGCAAAATCGCTCAAAACGTTTTGCATTTCGACAGCAACGCTCTTGTCGCCTTTGAGGACTATGCCCACAACGCCTATCTTTTTCATATTTGACACTCCTTTCAAAAAAATGCGCCACCTCAAACGGTAGCGCAAAAATGTTGCGATTTTGCTCGTCATCTTACACTCCGTTCTATTGTCGGCTTGTTGCCATCGTTTCGGGCGCACCCTACACTCCGTTTTGCCGACGCACATCGTTTTTGATTCGATTTTTTTTTATCTATTTTGATATTATCCTATTTTTCATACGCTGTCAAGCGTTTCACCACACAAACAAAATCGCCGCGCCGAGAATTTTGCTTTCGGACAAAACGGGCATATATACGTTTTGCACGTCGTTGCTGTCAACGTCGCTTGTGAAGATTTGCCAATTTGCGATTTGTTTTATTGCGGCTCTGCTTGTAGAGTTTTCCTCATAATAATCGGCGATAAACGCTTTCAAATCGTTTTTGACCGCAGGAATACAAGACGCAATCTTTGTGCTGACGTCCTCGATTTTGCCGATATACCAGTTGTACCAGCTCTTGATATACGGCAAAGTTTCGTCCGTAACTTCCGCCGGGCGCTTGTTTGGATTGCTCTCGCCAATTATGCTTTCAAAGCCGCAAAGGGACGCCGTCGTGTACAGCGCGGACAAATTCTTTTGAGTGGGATTCATTTCAAAATCGTAATAGCACTGTTTGAGCTTGTCGATATTTGCGTTGAAAAACAGCGAACCGAGCATAATCAAAAGCGTATCTTGATCGATTATATCGGGATGTGCGGGCTTCAAAGTATCGCCCTCGATTTCTTTGGCGAGATCGGACACGTTGAGAAGAAGGTCGAGAATTATCACCGGCATAGCTTTTTGATAGCCTTCCGCTCCTTGCTCGCAAACTCTGTCGATAAGTCCGTTTATGCCGTTTTGGTCAAACTTGCCGCTTTCCATAACTCCGTCGATAAGCCTTGCCGCCAAAACGAGTTTGTTGAGCGAACTTGTGGACTCGTTGAGTTTTTTCTCTTCGTCTAGTTTTACGACGTTCAAAAAGTCGGTGATGAAATCCTTGTTCGACATCACGTCCTTGCTTGCAAGCGCAACGTCGCAAAGAGAAGGTATCACGTCAACCGCCATATACGCGTATTTTGCGTATTTGACGATTTGCGAATATACCGCCGAAGATATGCTCTTGTTGTCGAAATTGCTTATAAACAAATCGAGTGCGACGTCGAGTTTTTCGATTTCGCTTTGCGTAAGAGCGTTTTTGAGCCTCGAAACGTTGCTCAAAAGCGCGCTCACAAGCGTTGCCAATTCGCTCTCGGACACGTTGGACAGTGCGCCGTCGTCACCGAAAAGTTTTGAATAAAGCTCGTCCGTCAGCGTGTTGACCGAGGTGTCGTATGCAAACGCAATCAACTCGCTCATTGCGCTTTGCGCGTTTGAAAGCGCACTCTGCATCTCGCTCTTTTGCGCGTCGGTTGCATTGAGCGATTGCTTTGCAAGGTTCAACACCGCTCTGTTGGCGGACACGTTTTCGAGTGCCGCCGCACTTGCAGAGTTTCGAGTCATAACGTCTTTCACGTTGTCCAAACGGTCGACTATATTCGAAACAGTGGTTCTACCGTCGCTTATAAGTTTTGAAATCAAATCGTAGGCAAGCGTAGAAACGTCGCTTGCGGTAAGCCCGATTTGTTTGAGCATAGGCACGAGAAGCTCTGCGTTGTTCGAAAACTCTTTGAGAAGTTTCTTCCCTTCCTCGCTTTCAAGCGAATCGGCAAGCGACTTTATCTTTGCGGTTTGCAAACTCGAAGCGTTTACTACGTCACAAACAAGGCTCGTCCAACCTTTCGTGACGACGTAATCTCCCGCATTTTCAAGCGTCGCAATCTCCTCATCCGAAAGATTTGCGCTCCATTTTTCGTTTATGCCCGAAAGAAATGTTTGCTCAACTCTGCTCGTCTGGTTTGCACGCTCTTTTTGCGCGGCATTTCCTCGATTGTTGCACGCAACAAGACTCGCGCTCATCAAAAGCACGAGGGCAAGCAACAATATAAGGACGTTTTTCGACTTTTTCATATCTATACCTTTTTGATATTATAACCTTTTTTGAAGCAAAGCGCAAGGGGTACGAGAGTATAACCCGCGCTCATTGCGCCGCCCACGCAAGCCACCACCCACGCTTCGTACATAAACTCGAAGTAAAGTCCGAACAGACGGAGCGCATGGATAAGGCTCGAAGTGATAAGCACCGAAAACGCAAACGATACGGCAAACGAAACCACTGCAACGAGAGCGTGCTCAAACACTTCCGCACCCAGCAACGAATTTTTGGACATACCTGCGTTGAGCAACGCGACTCTGCCCTTTTGCGACGTCGCTCTGCCGATGAACGTAGACACGACCGTAACCGCAAAAATGAAAATCGTCACGACGACGGCAAGCGTGCCGATGAGGTCGAACACGGATTGCATGCTTTCCATTTCCCACTTGAACGCTTCAAGCGTTTCGATGACGTAATAGTTGTTGCCTGCAAACTTTTCGCGCAACAATCCGATGGTCGAATCCATATCTCCGTCAATGATTGCGAGCACGGTGTCAACCTTTTTGCCGAACAGGTTTTCAATGCTTTCCTGCGACAAAACCACGTAGTTGCCGCTAAACAGCGTGTGCTTCAATATGCCGCCCACGACGACGGATTTCTTTGCGCCGTCAAGCGTCATCTCAAGCGTATCGCCCCCTTGAACCCCGTACAGTTCGCATAGAGCATAATCTACAAAAACATACGGTTTATCGCTTGAAATGCGTTCGTAAACCGTTGTTTTTGGCGTAATATACTCAAAATCCACCATTTCAAGAACGTCTTTCGAACCGAGTACGTTCATTGTTTTTTCCTTGCCGTCCACAATCAAATCGGCATTGCTCCACACCATTTTGGTTGCGGACTTCACGCCGTCGATTTGCTCGAACCGGGAAACGTCTACGTCGGCTTGAATGTTGGTGACAAACACCATGTCTTTGAACTCGTCAACGTAGGACGTAAATATGCTCGTCGTAAGCGAATACGCCATAAACAGCATCATCGCAATGGTCATACCGACGGTGAGCATGGTCACCGAACGCGCAAAACGCTTGTCGCGTACAATGCTTTTCGCACCTATTTTTATTGCGGGAGAGTGAGTTTTTGCTATAACTTTTCCGCTGATTTTAAGAACTTTCGAGCAAGCTACGGCAAGCAACGCAATGGCAAAAATCATTGAAAATACCGCTGTAATCGCCCTTGCGGTCGGAACACAAAATTCGACAACGACGCTCGCAATCGTGAGCAATGTAAACAAAACTACGAGCGCAACGCCCACCTTCGACGGCTTGCTTACGTCAAGTTGATTTTCCCTTATACTGCCTTTGAAAGAACGCAAAATAGGCAGAAGCGAACTCAAAATCGAGCAGACAAGTCCGATTCCGCCGGCGAGGAATAAATATCCTACCGATATGCCGAAAGTTACGCTTTGCGACAAGGTGAGTTTCAAAAGTCCTACGAAAATTCCCACCGCAAGCGCAGAGCCTACAAGAGTGCCGATACATGCTTGAATCGCACTTTCCGTGACGAACAACGCAAATATTTGTTTTTTTGTTGCGCCCACGACTTTGAGCTTTGATATGAGATTGACTTTTTCGCCCTCGCTCATCATAAACAACAGCACGATAAACGCAATGCCCAGCGCAAGCACCGCTCCGCCCGCAAGCACGATAGGAGCTGTCAAACTTTGAGTTTGTTCTTCGATATACTTTGCGTCCTTTGACGGCGAAACGAGCATATCTTTGTAGGCGTCCATTGCCAAAATCGCATTTACGGTTGCATCCACTTTCGTTTTGTCGCTCAGAACGACGTGAATCTCGTTGCAAAGATTTTCGCTTGAAAGTATGAGTTTTGAAAAGTTCTCGGTGAGCCCGAGCATCAAATAAGGTGCGTCGTCAAGAAAATATCCGCTTTGCTTTGCGATTGCGCCGATGTAGCAAACCACTTTTTTCGTTCCGAGCACAAACTCCGCCCTGTCGCCCACGCTCCATCCGAAATGTTTTGCCGCATCTTGCGATACGATTATATCGTCGCTCCGCTCTCCGCTTTGCAACTTGGCTATGTCGCCTTCGACAATCTCTATTTTTGCAAGCGTTTCGAGCTGTCCTTTTTTGAAACCGCGCACGCCGACGTATTCCTCTCCGTACATTGCGTAAAGTTTGAGCGACGGTACGATTTGTTCTATACCCTCGACGCTTTGCAACGGATCGTCTTTCATGATGCGATCGCTTGTGCTGTTGGTGGAAATCGTGATGTCGCTCACGCCTGCCGAAGCCGTTTCGGTGGCATAAATATAGTCGAAAACCGCACCCTTGAAAGAAATCATGCAAAAAATCATCGCGACTACAACCGCGACTGCCAAAGTCGTGGCGACAAACCGCATCGGTTTCGACGTGATGTTTTTCAGAGCCAGTTTAAACATTTGTTATCCTATTTTTGCTTTTCTTATCTTTTTATCCGCAACCGCGCGCAGTACACCACCAAGCAGATAATTTGGCGGAACTGCGGCGGGATTTTTTTCTTTGCCTGAACCGATAGCACAAATTCTCTGCGCGGTAGAGATTGCGAGAACAAATGCGGTGTTTGTCAATCGCCGAAAATGTTCTCGTTTCCGTCCCCGGAGATTGCCACGCTTTCGCTCGCAATGACAGGGGGGGGATATGCGGTACGCCTAGATCCTTCGGCAAGCTCAGGATGACGTGAAAAAGAAAGAAAAGACAGATTGTGGCGATTGATACCACCGCAATGCCGTTTGAGCAATCAATACCTTCCAACCAGTCCGTCAAGCGTCAAATCCAAAACGTCCGCGACGGTGATGAGGCTATGTATGCCGGGCAGACTTTTGCCTTTTCGCCAGGAAGCTATTTTGCTTCGGGATATGCCGGTGAGCTTGACAAGGCGATATTCGGACATTTTCTTTTCGGTGAGGACGTTTGAAAACTGCTCGCAAAACGGCAATGCGGGATGATGCGGCGTATATTGTGCGTCGATTTCATCCAATGCGAAAAGGTAGTCAAGCGAGCAATCGAAAAAGTCCGCAAGCGCGATTGCGTTTTCAAATTCGGGAAGGGAAGCCTTTCTCAACCATTTGTAAATTGCGGACGAACTGAGGTTCAATTCTTGCGCGAGAGCGTCGGCGCAAGTCTTGTTTTCTTGCATAAGGTCGCAAAGTCGTTCCGCAAAGCCGTCTGTCAATTTATTGTCAATTTCCGATATAATGCGACAATCTCCTACATAATTCTACAAAAATAGTATGCCCCTATTTGTCCCCAAAGGCTTGTTTTTGTCCAAAAGGGGTCATATAATGTGCTTATCAATCATAGGAGAAACGCCATGGAAGAACTGTTGACAAAAATCGGAGAATTGGTATCAATGGAAATCGACGAAGTGAAAGACGTTGAATATCTCGACAAAGAAATGGGATATATGTTCTATATAAACCTCGAGGACGGACGAAAAGTTTTGCTTTCGTTGGTGGACAGCCAAATGTAAAAAAAGACCGCATCCGCGGTCTTTTTGTATTTTTGAAAAACTTTGGTAGGTTTGCGCCGAAGATTACAAAATATCTTTGATTTGCGCAAGCGACGTGACGCAAAAGTCGCAATCCGCGCTTTTGCCGGTTTGGTATTTGTCAAACCATATTGTTTTCATGCCGTAATTGCGCGCGCCGTTTATGTCTGCGGTTATCGAATCGCCTATCATGCAGACGTCTTGCGGTTTGTCTTTTACGACTTTGAAGCAAGCGTCGAAAAACTCTTTTTCGGGTTTTAAGTGTCCTATTTCCGCAGACACGAAATATCCTTTTATATACCGGTCGAAATCGGCTTTTGCGAGTCGATTTTTTTGTTGTGAAAGAGGTGCGTTGCTTGCGACGTATAAGTCGTATTTGCTTGAAAGATATTCCAGCAAATCTTTTGCGCCGTCAACGGCAACTGCCGCCGAAGCCAGCCCTTTGTGGAAATAATCTTCAAAAGCGTGTCCGTCGGCACGTATGCCCAGCATATCGAAAAGGGTGTTGAATCTCTTTTCCAAAAGCTCGTCGAGAGTCAGTTCTTTTCTTTCGAGCTGTTGCCACAAAGAAAGGTTGTAGGGATGAAATATTTTGCAGAGTTCTTGCGCTTTCGGGATACCGAAAAAGTCGCAAGCCTCGGTTATGCTTTGGTTTGCGCACTTGTCAAAATCCAAAATCGTGTTGTCTACGTCAATAAATATCGTCATAGTTTGAGAAAAGAAAGGCGCGGAATTTTCCGCGCCCGAGTGCTTAGCGGTTGGACACTTTGTCCGCGTAGGCGCATGCGTTGAAAGCCGCAATCGAACCGTCGGAAGCCGCCGTAACGAGTTGGCGTATTTTCTTCGTGCGGCAGTCGCCTGCGACAAAGATGCCTTCGCAAGAGGTCGTGCAGTTTTCGTCCGCAACGATATAGCCTGCCTTGTCAAGCTCGACGAGATTTGCAAATGCGGTGTTGTTCGGCACTTGTCCGATGCAAATGAAAGCGCATTTTGCGTCCACGATCACGTTTTCATGGGTTTGCGTGTTTTCAAAGCGGAGAGCGGAAAGTTCGTCCTCGCCGATAAACTCTTTGAGAGCGAGATTGTGCGTGTATCTTACGTTGGGACGAGCAAGCACGAGATCCAAAAGCGCTTTGTCGCCGAAGAATTTGTCAAACAAAGTGCAGATGTGTACGCTCTTGCAATAGCCGCTCAAAACTAGCGCATATTGAAGTGCCGTGTTTGCGTCGCCTATGACGCAGACGTCTTCGCCCGAATAGAATGCGCCGTCGCAAAGAGCGCAGTAACTTACGCCGCTGCCAACCAATTCGTCCTCGCGCTCAATGCCGATTTTGCGGGGTTTTACACCCGTTGCCAAAATCACGGATTTGCACTCGTATGTGTTGTAATCGGTGGTTAATTCAAATCCGAAGGGAGTTTTAACTATCGATTGTGCTTTTTCAAGCTCGATTTGCGCGCCCCATTCCGAGATTTGTTCATAGAGTTTGTCCATCAATTCCGCCCCTGAAATTTTTTGATAGGACGGGAAGTTTTCCACTCTGGGCGAGAAGGATATTTGTCCGCCGAAACTGTCGCTTTCGAGCACCAGCACGCTTTTGCCCGCTCTCAAACAATTGAGTGCAGCGGTCATTCCGGCAGGGCCTGCGCCCACAACGATTATGTCGTATCTATCCATTGGTTACCTCTTTCGATTAAAAGAAATGCGGTATGGCTTTTGCCATACCGCCGCGTTGGTTTAAATTATTTTCTCGACTCGATATAGCCTTTGATTTTGCTTGCGTTGTCGTACACGTCGTATCCGTTTCCGTTGGGGACGAGGAGCGTCGGAGCTTTTTTGACGCCGAAGGCAAGAGTTTGATCTTTGTTGTCCTCCGCGTCGATGACGGTGTAGGAGATGCCTGCTTTGTCGAGCATCGCTTTTGCCATTTTGCAGTTGGGGCAAGTCTTTGTGGTGAATATCAAAAGACCTTCGTCATCGCCCTTTTGGCAGCAAGCGCACTCTTTTTGAGGCTCGTCTTTTTGCATCATCTTGACGTCGCTTCTAGCTTGGTCGTCGCAAACGAACTCTTCCACTTGTTTGCCGTGATATTGAGAGTGTGCGATGTCGTACACTTTGCGCTCTTTAAATTCCGCGCGCTTACCGTCGTTCCAGTTCTGAACCGGACGATAGTAACCGGTTATACGGCTGTAAACTTCGGTGTTCTCGCCGCACTGCGGGCACTTGAAATGTTCGCCGGCGATGTATCCGTGGTTTTTGCACACCGAATACGTCGGGGAGATCGTGTAGTAAGGCAGCGAATAGTTTTCGGCTATCTTGCGGACGAGATTGGCCGCGGACTTCCAGTCGGGCATACGTTCGCCCAGGAAGGCATGGAACACGGTGCCGGAAGTGTAAAGCGTTTGCAGTCTGTCCTGAATGTCCAGCGCCGAGAATACGTCTTCGGTATAACCCACCGGCAAATGCGAACTGTTGGTATAATAGGGGGTGTCTCCGGGGTTTTTCGCCGCCGTGATGATGTCCGGGAAACGCTTTACGTCATGACGCGCAAGACGGTATGCGGTAGATTCGGCGGGAGTAGCCTCGAGGTTGTAAAGATCGCCGTACTGCTCCTGATAGTCCGAAAGTCTCGTTCTCATGTGATTGAGTACGTCTACGGTAAAGTCCTGAGCCTCCTTGTGCGTGAGGTCTTTACGCAGCCACTTAGCGTTAAGGCAGGCTTCGTTCATGCCCACCAGACCTATTGTGGAGAAGTGGTTGTCGAACGTGCCGAGATAACGCTTGGTGTAAGGATACAAGCCGTTTTCCAGCAGCTTGGTGATGACGGTACGCTTTACTTTAAGCGAACGCGCTGCAATGTCCATCATCTTGTCAAGACGCTTGTAAAAATCTTTTTCGTCGGTGGCAAGATATGCTATACGCGGCATATTGATGGTAACAACGCCCACCGAACCGGTGCTTTCGCCGCTGCCGAAGAAACCGCCGGACTTTTTGCGCAGTTCGCGCAGATCCAGGCGCAGACGGCAGCACATGCTGCGGACGTCGCTGGGTTCCATATCGCTGTTGATGTAGTTGGAAAAATACGGGGTGCCGTACTTGGAAGTCATTTCAAACAGCAGACGGTTGTTTTCGGTGTCGGACCAGTCGAAGGTCTTGGTGATGGAATATGTCGGGATGGGGTACTGGAATCCTCTTCCGTGAGCGTCGCCGTCTATCATTATCTCGATAAACGCCTTGTTTACCATATCCATTTCCTTCTGGCAGTCCTTATATTTATAAGGCATCTCCTTTCCGCCGACTATGCAGTTGAGCTCGGCAAGATCGTTGGGCACCGTCCAGTCAAGAGTAATATTGGAGAACGGAGCCTGCGTGCCCCAGCGGCTGGGAGTGTTGACGCCGAAAATAAACGATTCGATGCACTTTTTGACCTGTTCGTAATTGAGATTGTCCTCTCTTACGAAGGGAGCGAGATAGGTGTCGAACGACGAGAACGCCTGCGCGCCCGCCCATTCGTTTTGCATGATGCCCAAGAAATTGACCATCTGATTGCACAGCGTTGCCAGGTGCTTTGCCGGCGAAGAGGTGATTTTTCCGCTTACGCCGCCCAAGCCTTCCTGAATGAGCTGCTTTAACGACCAGCCGGCGCAGTATCCGGTGAGCATGGACAAGTCGTGAATGTGCATGTCGGCGTTTCTGTGCGCGTTGCCTATCTCTTCGTCGTACACTTCGCTAAGCCAGTAGTTGGCGGTAATGGCGCCGGAGTTGCTGAGAATAAGGCCGCCCACCGAATAGGTGACGGTGGAGTTTTCCTTGACGCGCCAGTCGTTGATTTTAAGATAGTTGTCGACTATTTCCTTATAGTCGAGCATCGTGTTGCTGATGTTTCTTATTTTTTCATGCTGTTTTCTGTACAGAATGTACGCTTTTGCAACGTCGTCATAACCCGCCTTTATCAGCACCGATTCCACGCAGTCCTGAATGGCCTCGACGGAAATTTTTTCGTCCTTTATTTTGGGTTCGAATTCGGACGTAACTTTGAGGACCAAAAAGTCTATTACGTCGGGATGATATTGTTTCGAACAAGCGTCAAACGCTTTCGTTATGGCGTTTTTAATCTTTTCGAGATCGAACTTTACTTCGCTGCCGTCTCTTTTTATTACAGTATACATATTTTTCCTCCGCTTCTCTTTTTTGTTTTGCTCGTTTAGTATACCATATATTTTGTGGGCTGTCAACTAAAGCGGACACAATATATTGCGGTTTTGTATTATTTTTTATTATAACGCAATAAGTTGCGGCGGCGGAAACGTTTATATGCCCCTCAACTCGGCATCGGGGATGTATTTGCGGGCGACGGCGAGCATTTGCTGCATCGTGTCGTAATCTTTCGCCGACATTCCGTCGCTTATCAGATTGCCGCTGTCCTTGAAGTTCTGCAAAAAATAACGTTTTGCGCCCTTTATCCACCGGCCTATCTTCTCTATGTCCTCCACTTCGTGCAGCGGATGCACTACCGTCGTACGGAATTCGTAGTCGACTCCGCTGTCCATTAATATTCCCATGCTGCGCTCTATGGGCGCAAGGTCGAATTCTTCCAGTCCGACGGTGGCGGCGTACTTTTCTTTGCTGTTTTTGATGTCCATCGCGACATAGTCGACCGCCCCGCTGTCGATGACTTCTTTAAGTCGGTCGGGGTAACTGCCGTTGGTATCCAGCTTTACAAGGTACCCGAGCTGTTTTACGCGCTGCAGAAATTCCGCCGTTTCGCGCCACAAAAGCGGTTCGCCGCCCGTAAGGCACACTCCGTCCAGCCGGCCCTTCCGCTCCTTTAAAAATTCAATAATGTCTCTTTCGTCGTAAGAAAGCGATTTGTCTATCTTGGTCACCAGTCCGGCGTTGTGGCAGAACGGGCAGCGGAAATTGCATCCGCCGGTAAATATCGTGCACGCCACTTTACCCGGAAAGTCCAGCAGCGTCATTTTTTGCAAACCGTAAAATTTCATGTATTCCTCCGTAAAAGCATGACCCAAAAATTGCGCCGCCGCAAGGAAGCGCATCGTCCGCCGGGCTTTTTTGCAATATTTACGCCTGCCGGACGGCTTAGTGTGTGTTAGTGCGTCCGGTAGGCTTTAATAATCAAAAAGTCATCGCTTACATCCGATAGACGTCCAAAAAGTCATCGCTTACGCCCGATAGACGTCGGGCGCGCGTTTTAGGCGCGTTCAGCCTTATATCCGGCTTCGTTTATCGCGCGAATTATTTCGGCGTCGTCTCCGCCTTTCACCGTTACGGTCTTTGCGGCAAGGTCCACTTTGCCCTCCGCTCCAACGCTTTTTACCGCTTTTTCCACGCGCGCCGCGCAATGGGCGCACGACATTCCTTCAACGTTAAAAACTTTCTCTTCCATAACAAATATCTCCTTTTATAGAATTTTCGCCGCGCTTTACCCGCAAAATGCGGGTTGTGTTTTCCGCCCGACAGGCGGCGGTTGCCGGGCATGCCCTCCTTTGTCCGACGTTTTCGCAATTCGGCAGAATAAGCAGCCGCGCTTTTCTGCGCGCTTATCTGTCGCCGCGGATACGTCGGCGGTGCGGCCGTCAAAGTTTTTCTATTTTTTCCAGCACTGGGCTTAGTTCGGGTCTTTGCACGTTTTCCGCCTGACCTTCGTCGAACGCTGCGGTAACGGCGGCGTCAACCGGCAGACGGACGGCGCAGTCCACGCCCACTTTCTTGGCCGTTTCTTCCAGCTTGCTCTTTCCGAAGGGATAAAGCTGTTCGCCGCAATGGGGGCAAACGTAATACGACATGTTTTCCACCAAAGCGACTATGGGAATATTCATGATTTTTGCCATATTGACGGCTTTTTCGACTATCATGGACACCAGATCCTGCGGGGTGGTGACAATTACTATTCCGTTGAGCGGAATAGATTGAAATACCGTCAGCGGCACGTCGCCCGTTCCCGGAGGCATATCCACAAACATATAGTCCACGTCGTTCCAGTACGTCTCGCCCCAAAACTGCTTGACTACTCCCGCCAGAATGGGACCGCGCCAAATGACGGGTTTTGTCTCGTCTTCCAGCACGAGATTGACGGACATTATCTGAATTCCGCCCGCGGTTTTTGCCGGCAGCAGCAGATTTTCCGCCGCGGCGTAAGCCTTTTCCTTGACTCCGAACGCCTTGGGTATGGACGGACCGGTAATGTCGGCGTCCAGCACGGCAACGCGGTGTCCCTGCTGCGCGCACATGGAGGCAAGCAGCGCCGTCACGGTCGACTTGCCCACGCCGCCCTTTCCGCTTACTACGCCTATTACCTTTTTTACCTTGCTCAACTCGTTAAGCGGTTCCAGCATACTTTCGCTTTTACGCGAAGGACAGCTGCCCTCGGAGCAACTCGAACAATTGTTGTTACATTCGCTCATAAAGCCTTCCTTGCCTGCTTAAAAACAAGCTAATTTATTTCGTCGTTGTGTGAGCGGACAAATTTTCCGACTCACGTTTTATTATATACCAAAATTCGGCGGCTGACAAGGAAAAATGCAGATTTTTATTTAAATCTGCATTTTCGGTTGCCTGTATTATCTAAGCGTATTATTCGCCGAAATATCTTTTGAGCAGGCCGGCAAACACGGCTCCGTGACGGGCTTCGTCTTTTGCCATTTCGTGAACGGTATCGTGAACCGCGTCATATCCCAGCTGTTTTGCGCGCTTAGCGATATCCAGCTTGGAAGCGCATGCGCCCTCTTCCGCTCCGGCACGGGCGATGAGGTTTTCTTTCGTCGACGGAGAGACGAGTTCGCCCAGCAATTCGCAGAACTTGGAAGCGTGGTCGGCTTCTTCGTAAGCAATTCTCTTATATGCTTCCGCCACTTCGGGATAGCCTTCTCTGTCGGCCACTCTCGCCATAGCCAGGTACATGCCTACTTCCGTACATTCGCCCTGGAAATGCTCTTTAAGCCCCTTTAATACTTCGGCGTCCTCCACCTTGCCGTCGCCTACGGCATGAACGCAAGCCCATTTGTATGCGCCGGTAGCTTCCAGCATCTCAAATTCGGTAGAACCGCACTGGGGGCATCTTTCCACGTCTTCGTCTACTATGCAGCCGCAAACACGGCATCTCTTCTGTTTTTTCATGTTTTTTATTCCTCCTGATGATTTTTTTGGTTGCATTTTTTACATATACCGTAAAAAACACGTTTCTCTCTCTTTACGGTATAACCGAGACTTTCGGCACGCTCTCTGTCCGAATCGAAAAACAAATCGCTTATCTCTCCGCACTGCTCGCAGATAAAGTGCGCGTGGTCGCATACTTTTGCGTCGTAATGCACTATCCCCGCGTCGGTCTCTATAGTGATAAGTGCTCCGTTTTTGCTCAGCTGCCCGAGATTGCGGTACACCGTGCCCAGGCTTATCGCCGGCATGACCTTGCGCGCCTGTTCGTATATCGAATAGGCGTCCGGGTGCTTGTCGGTCTTTTTGAGCAAGTCGTAAATAAGTTGTCTTTGTTCTGAGCGTCTCATAAGTCTTTCCTTTTTTTACGACTATATTATATAGTAATCATTACTGTTTGTCAAGTAAAAAATTTAATTTTCTTAAAAAATTTTTGTCTTCTCCCCGCGCGGCGTTTTTTATCGGAACAAGCATTAAATTTTTTCGGCAAAACTTTTCTTTTTCTCCTTTCCGCCGACGCAAAATGCCTTTTCTTTTTCCCATCCGTCACGGCAAAGACGCACGGAGTTTTTATGCGCCGCCGTATTTTTGAGTAAAAGCCAACGCTTTTCTCTGCTCGCCGCCGTCTCTTCCGAAAAGCCGCTCGGCATTTCGCTCCGCATTTGCCGCGGCATTAAAAAAACGCCCCGTAATATAACTCAGACTAATCATTAAGCCTACATTGCGTAGGCTATTTGATTTTATTTTGCCCAGATATTTATCTACTTCCGAAAAATTACATCTCGTTATAAAGGGCTGGACGTTTAGTTTTCCGCCCGCCAGAATATTGACGGCGGCGGGAATACTTAGTCCGCGGCTGCTGATGGTGTAAAGAGTTATGTTTTTATCCAGCACCGAGCCGATATTCACGCTTAGATTGGGATTGGTGTTCTCCAGCGCCGTAAAGACCACTTTTCCTCCGGAAGAAATGTAGTCGAACAGGCGGTTAAACGACACTATTTCGGGCTGGGTATATACGACGGCATCGGCGAGTTTTCCGCTGGTGATGGAAAAAATGCGTTTTGCCACGTCCTCCGCCGCAATGTTCAGCACATAATAGACGCCCACCTTTTCGGCAATCTGCAAACGATATTCGTCAATGTCCAAAACTATCGGAATGGCGCGGACATACATGGCGAGCTGCGCTATTAAAAGTCCCAAGTGCGACGCGCCGCTTATAACCACGTAATCGCCCACTTCGCACCTGAGAGTGTCCACGGCGCTCTTTGCCAAAGCGATCATTTCCAACATGGAGGCTTCCTGCGTGTCGATATAATCGGGAATTTTGTAAAGATTGTTTTTTTGCGCCACCACAAAATCGCGCATAATACCGTCCGTCGTCTTGCCGTACACTTTGGCGTGCTTGCAGAATTGCTCGTTGCCGCGCTTACATTCGCTGCACTGTCCGCAGTACACCTGCGGCCTTATATACACCCTGTCGCCGCGTTTGAAATTGGAAACATTTTCGCCCACTTCGCTTACCATGCCCACGCCCTGGCGTCCCAAAATAATGGGAAACGGCTTCATGCCCAGCTTGCCCGAATACGTCATGACATCCGAATCGCTTATCGATGACGACAGCATTTTTATTTTAACTTGATTTTTACCGACCTTTTCGGGTTCGTACTGTTCGAGTACGACATGTTCCGGACCCAAAGCCTTCCACGCTTTCATCGCCGCCTCCGTTGTCTTTTCTTATCACGCATATTATATCCGCATACGCCGGTTTTGTCAAGCGTGAAGGGCGCTCTCCGCGTAAAAGCGCAATAAACGCCCAAACCGCCAACTTCGTCTAAATTTCCACCGTCATGCCGTCGTATGCCAGCACAAAACCGTATTTTTCCGCCGTTTTAAGCATATCTCCGTAGCCTACGCCCTCGCCGTTGTGCGAAAAGTGCGTTATGACGCTTACGGTGTCGTCTTTATAGTTGCCGTTTGCCTTTAAGCGTTCGCGCACGGCCAGAATATTGGGTATTCCCATGTGCGACGCGTTGTCTCCCCACGCCTTGATTGTGTCCAGGCAGCCCATCGTACAATCGTATGACACGAGGTCGAACTTTATTCCGCTGTCCTTTATCCATGCAAAAACCTCGTCTTTAAGAATGCCGCTGTCGTTTAATATAAACGCCGTTTTGCCCTCTTTTTGCAGCAGATAAACCATCGGATGCGGCGTTCCGTGCGTTGCGGGCAGCGGGACAACGCGAAAACCGGCTATTTCGCTCCACTTGTAGGGCTGCAAAACGTCAAACGCTATGCGCCCCGTTTCCACCGGACGGAGATCTCCGCGCTGACTGTATTCGTACTGAGGCAGCAGATCTTCCGAACCGTGAAAGGTCAGCGTCGGATATTTCATACCGGTGCAATAACCCTCTCTTCTTAAGGATATGTCCTCGGGATAGTAATGGTCGCCGTGAATGTGCGTCACAATAACGTCCTTTAACTGTGCGGCGTTAAAGCCGTATTTAAGCAAATGCGCATACGTATCGGCATTGAAGTCCAACATAAGCGTGTCGTCTATAAGCAGCTGCGAACGCGTCCTTATGTACCTGTCCTTCTTTTCCCGCGCCTCTTTGCATACGTCGCAGTTGCAGAATATTGCGGGAATACCTTCCGCCGCCGCTGTGCCCCAATAACAGATTTTCATGATTCTCCTCCTTAATGTGAGCCATTTATTGTTGATTATATTAAAAAGCCTTATTGCGGCTTATTTTCTCGTTCCGGCTTGTCCTCGTCGTACTCCACGCTCATAAGGTACAGTCCGCAAGCGGGGACGATATCTTTTATCAGCGTGCCGTCCAAGGCCAGCAGTACTTTTTTTACATCGCCGGGCGTCCAGTCGCCTTTTCCCACCTTGATAAGCGCCGACGCGATGCGCCGCACCATGTTGTACAAAAATCCGTCCGCAGTCAAGCGCAAGCGATAAACTCCGTCCGCCCTGTCCAAACGTACGGACATGACGGTCTTTTCGGGAGACGAACGGGACGAGCTTTCCGTTCTGAAAGCCGAAAAGTCGTGCCGCCCTTCAAAAACACGGCACACGGAATGCATATTCTCTTCGTCCAATTCACGTCCGGCATAATACGCGTCCCGGTTTATGAGCGGCAAAATATGTTCGCCGCAGTAAAAGAGATATTCGTACGTCTTTGCAAGGACGTTCTTTCTCGCATGAAAGGCGACGTCCACTTCCACGCTGCTCTGCGCCTGGACGTCGGGAGGCAAAAACCTGTCGAGCTTATAGCATACGCGCTCGGCGGGCAGTTTCGTGTCGGCGTCGAAGTGGAAAAAATACTGTTCCGCGCTCACGCCCGCGTCCGTCCGCGAACAGCCTTCCGCCTTTATCTCGCTGCCGAACAATTTGTAAAGCGCCTGCTCGACGACGCCTGCCACCGAAGTCGTATTGTCGTTTTTCTGCCAGCCGCCGTACCTTTTGCCATTGAATTGCAATTGTATCAAAAATCTTCTCAATTAGTTTGCCACCGAATTGATGTATTTTTTAAACTCGGCGAGAATTGCGTCCACCAGCGACATATCCTCGCTTTCCACCATTACGCGGACTTTCGGTTCGGTGCCCGACATACGCATAATTATTCTGCCGTTGCCGTCCAGTTTCTGCTGGCTTTCTTCCAGCAGACTGCGTATCCACTTGTCGTACATAATCGACGGTTCGGCATATTCGGCAATGGCTTTTTGCGGCACCAGGTTCAGTTTTTCGATGTCGTGCAGTCTGCCGTCGCGGAACAGCGCCTTAGTCAGAAATATAGCGCTGAGTATTCCGTCTCCCGTCGTGGCTGCCGGATAGACGATATAGTGTCCCGACTGCTCGCCGCCGAGGTTGTAGCCGTTGCGGTACATGAGATCGCATATATGCTTATCCCCCACGGGCGTGCGCAACAGCTTTTTTCCGTCCTGCTTTAACTTTCTTTCCAAAGCGAGATTGTTTAATACCGTGCCTACAACGACATTGTCTTTTAAGGTAATGCTCTTGCTTATGTTGTACAGCACAGTATCCCCGTCCACGACCTCGCCGTCGTACACGACCGCCAGCCTGTCGGCGTCGCCGCCAAAGGCAAATCCC
>USEG01000005.1 GCA_900553555.1 uncultured Clostridia bacterium | reverse complement strand
TGGCCAAGAGCTTTGCTTTAATTTTCGCCACAAGTTCGTCGGCAAAGTTTTTGTCCGTTTCAATCATGTTTTGAATAGTGGCCTTGCCCTGTCCTATGCGTTCGCCGTTGTACGAAAACCATGAGCCGCTCTTTTCCAACAAGCCATGCTGTAAAGCCAGTTCGAATATCGCATTTGAGTTGGATATGCCTTTTCCGTAAATAATTTCCACCTCCGCTACCTTAAACGGCGGAGCCAGTTTGTTTTTAACGATTTTTATTTTAACTTTGTTGCCTATTATTTCCGTACCGTTTTTGACGGAATCTACCCGTCTGACATCTATACGTATGCTGGCATAAAATTTTAGCGCTTTTCCGCCCGGAGTAACTTCGGGATTGCCAAACATTACGCCCACTTTTTCACGCAGCTGATTGATGAAAATAATACAGGTTTTTGTTTTGTTGCAAACGCCCGCTAATTTTCTCAAAGCCTGCGACATAAGGCGAGCCTGCAAACCGATATGACTTTCGCCCATTTCGCCGTCGATTTCAACTTTAGGAGTGAGCGCCGCGACTGAGTCAACTACGATTACGTCCATCGCGCCGCTGCGTACGAGAGATTCGCATATATCCAGCGCCTGCTCTCCGTTATCGGGCTGAGAAATATATAGTTCGGAAATATTTATTCCCAAGTGCGATGCATAAACGGGATCAAGCGCATGTTCAGCATCGATAAAGGCGACATTACCGCCGGCTTTTTGCGCTTCGGCAATGACGTGCAACGACAATGTAGTCTTACCGCTGGATTCCGGCCCGAAAATTTCGACGATACGGCCGCGGGGCAAGCCGCCAATACCCAGAGCTAAATCTATGGCGATGCACCCGGTGGAGATGACGTCCACATGATCTATATTTGTATCCGAAAGTTTCATAATCGAGCCTTTGCCATAGGTTTTTTCTATTTGTTCGATGGCAGTTTCCAGTGCTTTTTGTTTTGCGCTTTTGGATACATCCTCGTCGATAACAGACGTTTTTTTAGTCTTTTTTTCCATGTTTTCCTCCGTTTAATCTTTATTTTTTTCCAATTGTATTGCGTCATAAAGCATTAACAATGCCTGTTTTGTTCCCGATTCGATAATTTGAGCCCTGTTGCCCTTAAATACAAATTTTTGTACGTCAAACACCTTCTTCCCGGCTATACCGATATAACATTCACCTACATCTCCGCCTTTTTCGGCGGTGGGACCGGCGTTTCCGGTCGTAATGACGCAATAGTCTGCGCCGATTGACTGTTTTAGTCCGTTTAACATGCCGGTCGCCGTCTCGGTTGACACCGGGCCGTATTTTGCTATTATATCGGAAGAAACGTTAAGTTCTTTAATTTTCGCGTCGTCCGAATAGCATACCTTTCCGTCAATAAAATGTTTGCTCGCGCCGGGAACGGCAACAAGATCGGCGCATATATTCCCGCCGGTAAACGATTCGGCAACGGCTATTGTGCCGCAAGAGGACGATATGATTTTTTTACATAAGGACTCGGAATTTTCGAAACTGTCGGATAATACAAAAGCGTTTTTTATTATATAATTAAAAGCTGAAATAATGGCAAAAACAGTGGCAAGGGCAAGACATATAAACCCTGCGTACATTGCAATATCGCCCAAAATCGGCAAAACGGCGCCGAAATCAGGATACAGCATATAAATTATAAGCCCTGTCATTTGCAGAGAAGTTTTAATTTTTCCCCATATGTCCGCCGCCAAAATCACCTTTTTCGTAGCGGCGACAGTACGGAAAGCCGTAATCATGAGTTCGCGTACTATGATTATTACCGTAAAAATAACAATGGCGAACGTAAAAATATTAGAAAACGACGTTATGAGAACAAGCGCCGTGCAAACTAACGCTTTATCGGCAAAAGGATCCAAAAACTTACCGAGATTTGTCACAAGATTGCGGCGGCGCGCTATGTTGCCGTCGATAAAATCTGTTATGCTGGCAACTATAAAAACGATGCAAGCTGCTAAATAGTGAAAAGGAAATTGCACCAAAAACAGCACTGCAAACAACGGTATCAAAAGAATTCTGACAAGCGTAATTTTATTTGGTAAATTCATTCCACCATCTCTCCTATAAAATCATAATCTTCATATCCGGTAATTTTTACCTTATACATGTTGCCAACATCGGCAAAACTACCGGTAAAAAATACAAGTGAATCTATTTCGGGGGCGTCGAGCAGTGTGCGTCCGATAAATCTTTCTTTATCGCAATCAATATCCTCGTATATTACGTCGACGACTTTACCTACAAGCGCCGCATTTTTTTCCTTTGCGCAGCTAAATGCTATTTCACCAATAATGTCTACACGCCGCAGTTTTTCTTTTTTTGGGATATGGCCTTTGAGTTTGTATGAAGGCGTCCCTTCCTCTTTTGAATAGGCAAAAACTCCTATATGATCGGGCTTATATTGCAAAATAAAATCGCATAACCTATCGAATTGCTGCTGCGTCTCTCCCGGAAAGCCCACCATAAACGTCGTGCGTATTGAAATATCCGGAATGTCGGCGCGCAATTTTTCAAACAATTGACAAATAGAAGAATAATTACTGCGGCGCCCCATGCGTTTTAATACTTCGTTGTCGACGTGCTGCAAAGGAATGTCTATATAATGAAGTACTTTCCTGCTGGAGGCAATAAATGCAATAAGCTCGTCGTCGACAAGTTCGGGATAGCAATACATAAGCCGGATATATTTTATGTCGGTCTGTTCCAATGCCGCCAACAGTTTGACGAGCGACGGCCTTCCGTAAATATCCGCGCCGTAGCGTGTAACATCCTGTGCGACAAGAATAAGCTCGCGCACGCCTTCATTTACAAGCGACGTCGTCTCTTCGACAAGGCTTTCTATTGTACGAGAGCGGAATTTCCCTCTTATAGACGGAATTTTGCAAAACGTACAGTGGTTGTCGCACCCGTCGGCGATTTTAAGATATGCATAATGCAAAGGTGTTGACAAAACGCGCTTATATTCTACCGGCGGACAGATAAAATCTTCATCGCCGATGACGAGACCATATATTTTTTCGTACTCGTCAATACCCAAAAAGGCGTCTACTTCCGGCAGCAATTCTTTTAACTTGTCGCGATAAAGCTGCGGCAAACAACCTGTCACTATCAGCTTTTTGCAGTTTTGTTTTTTGTACTGCGCCATCTCGAGTATGGTCTCCACCGCTTCCTTACGGGCGCTTTCTATAAACGCGCAAGTGTTAATAATAATGACGTCCGCGTTTGAATAGTCATCTGTAACGATTAAATCTTTGTCCGAAAGGAAATACATCATGTTCTCGGTGTCGACACGATTTTTGTCGCAGCCGAGCGATATTATAGCGATTGACTTAATCTTCGTCGAAATCTTCACCGAAAAACTCCTTAAACTTTTCTTTCGTTATATATACTTCACGCGGCTTTGAGCCGTTGTGCGGACCGATAAAATTAAATTTTTCCATCTGATCGACAATTTTAGCGGCGCGCATATAGCCTATAGAGAAACGCCTTTGTATCATAGCGCCCGACGCCTGTCCCGTCTTTATTACCATTCGGACAATATCCGGAAGATCTTTGTCATATCCGGCATCGGACAGATTATCGTTGTCGGGGTCGTCCGTATCGTTATTTTCCTCTTTTTGCTCCACCAAAGCTTTTTCAAATTCCTCATTGAAGTCGCTTTGATTGTTGGCTTTAATTTGCTCGACGATATTTATTACTTCCTCAGTGTTGATAAAGGCGCCCTGTATACGTATGCCGTCAGGATTTTCCTGCGGTGCATACAACATATCGCCTTTGCCGAGCAGAGATTCCGCGCCCACTTTGTCCAAAATTATACGCGAATTGGTTTGGTTGGACACGGCAAACGAAATACGGCAGGGAAGATTTGATTTAATAGTACCGGTAATAACTTCTGCCGAAGGACGCTGCGTCGCTAAAATAAGATGTATCCCGGCCGCTCTCGCTTTACCGGCAATGCTGGAAATAAGATTTTCCAGTTCACGCTTTTTCTCGTTTCCGGAACCTATCATAAGATCGGCAAACTCATCGACAATGACGACGATATAGGGCATTTTTTCGAGAGAACGGTTTTTTACCTCTTCAAGATTATTATATTCGCTGATATTTCTCACGCGGTTTGCCTGTAAAAGCTTATAGCGACGCTCCATTTCTTCTCTCGCCCACTTAAAAGCGTTTATTGCCTGGGGAGCTTCGGTTATTGCGTCAGGTATCATCATGTGCGGCAAACCGCTGTACGCGGTAAATTCGACGCGCTTAGGATCTACGAGAATAAGTTTTACGTCTTCCGGCGACGACTTGTACAACAAACTGATGATAAGCGAATTGAGGCAGGCGCTCTTACCGCTGCCCGTGGTGCCGGCAATAAGTAAATGCGGCATTTTATCGATGCGGCTTATCATAACGCGGCCTTGAATGTCTTTTCCGAGAGCTATTGTAAGCGGCGACGTCGACGATTTAAATTCCTTTGAATCGACAATATCTTTCAGCGCCACAAGAGCGTTTTCGTCATTGGGAACTTCTATACCGACGGCTTTTTTACCGGGAATGGGAGATTCTATTCTTATCTTTCCTTTGCACGCCAGCCCGTAACGAATATCCTGTTCGCAGTTTTCTATCTTTTTGACAGACATACCCGTCGGCATGTTCAGCTCGTACCTTGTGACTGTCGGTCCGACGGTTATGCCCAAAACTTTTGCGGGAATGCCCAGATTTTCCAAGGTTTCTTCCAGCAAAGACTTTTTTTCTTCGTATGTTTCGGGGTTTATTTTGGGAATAGTGGACTCGGTAGTAAGCAAATCAAGGCTCGGCGGAGTATATTTATATGGTTTTTTGGGCTTTTTTTCCTCTTCTTTGGGCTTTTCGGCTGCTTTTTCTACCACAGCGGCCTGCGGTTTCGAACTGTTTTCCGCAAGCTTTACGTTTTCGGACGCGTCGATGACCTCGTCGAAAATGCTGAACGACTTAGTGGTTTTGTCAAATTTATCCGAAAGTTTTTCGGCTTCTTCCTGCGTGACGTCGACAAATTTCGGATGCCCGTGAATTTCGGCATAATCATCCTCATATTCGTCGCCGGCAGCGTTGTCGTCATGGTAGAACGTATCCAATTCCGCCGCCAAAGGCTTAGACTCACTGGCGGCAACATCATCATCTTCCGATTTATTGACCGAATTTTCAAAAGCGGTGTCCTCCGCCGCGTTGTTTACGATATTTTGCGCAGGGGGCAAAGAATCGGCGCTTTCACTCTCGTCGGGTAAGACAGAAGCCTCTTGTTTTTTGATATCCGGTGTCGCCGCGGCGCTTTCTTTCTGATTGGCAGCGGCGTCAACACGGCTTTCCGCGATATTTTCCGCCGTATGCTCGCTTTCTTCTTTTGCGGGCAGATCTTTCTTTGTTTGAGCGGCTGTTTCCGCGGGCTTAGCGGCATATTCTGCGGTAGACGGCTGTTGAGCCGAGGAGACTTTTGGATTTTCCGCAGCAATATCCCTTTGTTTTTCCGCTTGCATCTGTTTTTTTCCGGCGGCCAAATCTTCTTCGAAATGACTTGCCCGTATTATGGGGGCGGGGTTGACATTGGGCTTTGCGGGCAGCTCAGTCTCATTATTAACGTAAGGTTCATCGGCCATTACCGAAGAACCTATGATAATAGGCGGACGCTTTTTCTCTTCTTTTTGTTCTTTATTGTTGTCGTACGGAATAAAATCCGGCGTCTCGGGTTCTTCTTCGATGGAGTCGCCGTTTATAATGGGAGGACGGTTTTCGTTTGCCGGCGGAGCCATGGGCTGAACGGGATCCGGCAACGTATACAAATCTTCGTTGTCTTCCGGAGGCACGATCTTTATATCGGGGCGGCTGTTTTTCGCATTGTCGCTGTACTGTTTGCGCTCGTCCGCATATGTACCGTAAACCTCTTCATATACGCTCTTTTTGAGCTGATTGAAGTCAAAATGGCGGTCATCGGATTGACGGTCATCGTTTACGGGCGCGGGGTTATCCTGTCTTTTTACAGGACCTATGGCGTCTCCGTTTATTATAGAGCCGCTGACAAAGCGTGAGCTGATGTTTTTGGGCGGCGGTATGACGATAAGATCGTCCCATCCCTTTGACGAATCCTGACTGTTATGATACGATCCGCTGTTGTAGCTGCCGTATTGGGAACCGCCCGACTGTGAACCGCCGGACGAATATCCGTAACCGTTTTGTTCGTTTTGCGCAGCATTGTCATTGCCGAACAAAATATTGTGCGCTCTGCTGCGCTTATAAATTTCGTCAAAGCGTTCGTCCTGCTGCTTGCGCATTTTTTGTATTTCCGGACTGTAATACTCTTCGCCGGGAGAATAGGTACGACGCTCAACGTACTTTTCCGTTTCGTCGGGCAGCTCGTCAAATGACCCGGGCGACGCCATGGCGGTATCGTTGGGCACAATGGATTCGATAAACAGATCGCCGCCGTTGCCTACAAAAGACGTCCCCGCCTTTATTTTGGGCATGGACGAACTGTCGTTATGTTTTTTTGCAGATTTTCTGGCCGGCAAACCTTTGTCGAAAAATCCCGCTACAAGCAACAGCAATACTACAATGACGCATCCAAGCAAAATGTATGCGCCTACGCCGGTAAGGCACACGTTCAAAACGTATGCAAAAAGGCCCATAAACACTCCGCCCACAGTAGACGAGTGAAAGACTCTGTTCATATATGAGCCGAATTCGCCGATGTAACTTGACGTCGTCGCAAGATGCACAATTATCCCTGCGCATAAAAATATCGCTATAATCGAAATAAGGTTGCGCAGCCGCACCGACAGCTCTTTATTTTGCAATAAGAATATTCCGCGGATAATGCAATACAAAAATATAGGGTAAGCAAAATACCCCAGCAATCCTATGGAAATATTTTTGACTACAAGCCCGATATCGCCCAAAATGAGCGATCCTGTTATTGAACATAAAAGTAAAAATGAAAATACTATTATAAGCACGATACCCAAAGTATCGTGTCCTGATTTATTTTTACCGTTATGGGAATGATTTTTCGGCAGCAAAACATTTACCTCTTTAAAAGCAATTTGTATTGTGACAATATCCTTAAGCATAGTGCAACATTATCGCATTATACCTCGTCCAGTATATTATAACATAAATCCCGTCATCTTTCAATCATTTTCCGATAATTATTTTATTTATTTGTGTTTGCCGCGAATACATTTCGTTATCAAAAAAATACAGCCGGCAATTTTGCACCGGCTGAGTAAATATGTTTATTTCATGATTTCGAGAATATCGTCGTCATACGCCTTTCCGACATACGCCGCCGTAAGTAAGTCGCGGCTTATATATTCTCTTACAAACTGTTCGACCTCCTCTTTTCGGATAGACTCGGTAAGCTCTATTTTGCGATTGATGTCAAACATATTGTTTGTGCATATAAGCGCTTTTCCGAAAGACATCATCTGTGACTGAACGCTTTCTTCCGAAAAAGCCAAAGAAGAGACAAGCTGTATTTTCGAACGCTTAAGTTCGTCTTCGGTAATTCCGTCATTGCAAAGCTTTTCAATTTCGTCTTTTACGGATAACAGCGCCCGGCGAGTATTATCGGGACTGTTGTTCATGCAAACCGTAAACGCGCCTGCGTCGGAATAAGCGGCGGGCATGGTATAAATACTGTACGCCAGACCCTTCCGCTCTCTTATGCTTTGGAACAGTCTCGAGCTCATTCCGCCGCCGAACAGGCACGAAAGCACCGACTGGACCACTATCCGGCGTTCGTCGCAAAGACTTACCGACGGAAACGCCAGGACTATATTAGTCTGTTCCGTATCCTTAATGCGCTTAAGCTGCCTTCCCGTAATAAAAGCCGCCGGCTTTTTTTCATCGTTACAGCGTCCGTTTTTAAACTTATCTAAAACAAAGCCGCGTATTAGCCTATCGGCGTCCTCTTCGGAAATATTTCCGGCAAAAACTATGACGACGTTGTCGGCGGTATAACGCTTTTCAATGTATTTTTTTACGTCGTCGCCCGTAAAACGCATAACGTTTTGCTTGGGCCCCAAAATTGTCTGTCCCAGCACACTGTCGCCAAATGCGGCACTGAACATAAGATCGCTGCATATTTCGTCGGGTGCGTCTTCCACCATGTTGATTTCTTCGACAATTACTTTTCGTTCTTTATCCAGTTCCTCTTCGGGAAATACGGAATTGAAAAATATGTCGCTTAAAAGAGCAAAACACTGCTCGTTGTATTTGTCAATGCATTTATAGTAATAACAGGTAGATTCCTTGCTCGTAAAAGCGTTTACCGACGCCCCGTAACCTTCAAAAGCATTCGCTATATCATAGGCGCTCATTTTCTGCGTGCCTTTAAACATAACATGTTCGGTAAAATGCGATATACCGTTATCCGAAGCAGATTCATAACGACTGCCCGTTCCCACCCATATGCCGGTCATGACCGACCTTATCGGCAAGGGTACCACACAAACTCTAAGTCCGTTTTCATATTCAAGTAATTTAGCCATACGTCCTCCGTAGAAATAATTATGTCTGCTGCCGGCCCAATACATCGCCGACCGTAGTAATGACGAGATCGCGGCTTAAAATTTCCTTAATAATGGATTCGAGCGCCGCAACCGTTGCTGCCGTGGGATGCATAAGCACAAGTTCGCCTCCGGTGATGTTTTTGGTGGCGCGCTTAAATATCAGATTCGCATCTTTGTCTCGCCAATCGATAGTATCCCGCGAATACATAATAGTAGTATACCCCATTTTTTCGGCAACTGCAAGCGTTGTAGAGGAAAAAGAAGCCGACGGCGGCGAAAAATATTTCATATCTATCCCTAGAATCTGTTTTACAAGATTGTGGCATGCCGAAATTTCTTCTCGGTTTAGCTGCTCGTTCAGTTTTTTGTGATCTTTATGAAAGTATCCGTGATTTGCTATTTCATGACCGCGCGCATAAATGTCTTTTAGCTTGCTTTCGTTTTTGTTGACCCATGTCCCTCCCACAAAAAAAGTAGTTTTTATATTGTATTTGTCAAAAATATCCAGCATATCGTCAAGATATTCGTCCCCCCAGTATACATTGACCATGAGACACACCTTGTTGCCGCTGTCCGCTCTGTATATCGGCGCCGAGGACGCCGGCAACGCCGCATATACCGATGAAAACGCCGCAATGCTGGTAGCGACTATTATTAAAACTATGCAAATATTTGCGATAACACACTTAAAGGTCTTTAATTTCATAACAACTCCGCCATAAATTTATCTGCTTTATATATATTCGTCCGCAACACGCGTTAGATATAAAAAAATAAAACAAGCGAAGAAGTTTTTTGTCTTTGCATAAAAAAACAACCGTCACGGAAATGACGATTGTTTATGCTGCGTTATTTTATATCTTCTTAAAGTTTTTTAAGAAGGCGCAAATTTATTCTGCCTTTGTCATCGATTTTAATAACTTCCACCAAAACCTTATCGCCTTCTTTTACTACGTCGGTGACTTTTTCGACGCGCGTTTTTGCCAGTTTCGAGATGTGAATCATGCCGTCTTTATTGGGGGCAAGTTCGACAAATGCGCCGATTTCTATTATTCTTACGACTTTTCCTTCATAGATTTTGCCGGGTTCGACATCCTCGACAATAGACATGACTATGGAGCGTGCTTTATCGACCATATCCAGGTCATGCGACGCGATGGATACTCTGCCGTCGTCATTGATATCGATTTTGACGCCTGTTTCGTCGATAATCTTGTTGATTACCTTACCGCTCTTGCCGATAACATCTCCGATCTTATCGGGATCAATCATAAAGGACGTAATCTTGGGCGCCCACTTGGAGAGCTCGGGACGGGGTTTGTCCAGCACCTGGAGCATCTTGTCGAGAATATAAAGTCTGCCCTCTCTGGCCTGAGCCAATGCCGTCTGCAAAATTTCGCGGTCGATGCCCTTGATTTTAATATCCATCTGAATGGCGGTAATACCTTTTGTCGTGCCGGCTACTTTGAAGTCCATATCGCCCAAAAAGTCTTCCATGCCTTGGATATCCGACAATACGGCGATGCGATGTGTGGCTTCGTCTTTTATAAGTCCCATTGCGATGCCGGCGACGGGCGCCTTTATCGGTACGCCTGCGTCCATAAGGGCCAAGGTCGAACCGCATACGCTGGCCTGCGAAGTTGAACCGTTGGAACTCAAAATTTCGCTGACTGTTCTTATTGCGTAGGGGAACTCGTCTTCGGAAGGAATTACCGGGTCAAGCGCTCTTTCCGCCAACGCGCCATGACCTATTTCACGTCTGCCGGGCGAACGCAAAGGTTTGGCCTCGCCGCTGCTGTATCCCGGGAAGTTGTACTGATGCATATAGCGCTTATACGATTCTTCGTCGAGATTTTCCAGTTTTTGAACTTCGCTTAAAGTACCCAGCGTACACGTGGTCAAAGCCTGCGACTGACCTCTTGTAAACACTGCGCTGCCGTGAACGCGCGGAAGTATGCCAACTTCGCACCAGATATCGCGTATTTCGGTCAACTTTCTTCCGTCGGGACGGAAACCGTCGTTGAGAATTTTCGCGCGGACTTTTTCTTTTGTTATATAGTAAATCGAATCTTTGATTTCTCTTTCCATTTCGGGATAAATATCGGCAAAATGTTCGAGAATCTGTTTTTCGACCTCTTCCTGTTTTTCCTGACGGGCTTGACGGTTGGTTTCTTCAAGCGCTTTGTCTATTAGCGACGACCCGTATTCGCGGACTGCCGCATCGAGATCTTCCGGAACATGATAGAGTTCCATCTGGCGCTTGGGTTTGCCCACCTGTGCCACTATTTCGTTGATAAATGCGACTTGTTTTTTAATTTCTTCGTGCGCATAAAGAATACCGCCCAGCATTATGTCTTCGCTTACTTCGTTGGCTCCGGCTTCCACCATCATAATGGCGTCGGCGGTGCCGCTTACGTAAACGTGCATTGCGCTTTTTGCCTTTTGTTCCAAATCGGGGTTGATGACATATTCTCCGTCGACATAGCCCACAACAACCGATCCCGTCGGTCCGGCAAAAGGTATATCCGAAATGGACAAAGCGATACTAGATCCCAACATTGCGTAAACTTCCGGCGGAATATTGGTGTCTACCGACAGCGCCGTGGCTATTACGCAAACGTCGTTAAAAATTCCTTTGGGGAAAAGCGGGCGCAGCGGGCGGTCGATGAGACGCGACGTCAAGATGGCTTTGTCGCTCGCTCTGCCTTCGCGCTTTTTAAATCCTCCGGGTATTTTGCCCATAGCGTACATTTTTTCTTCATAGTCGACGCTGAGCGGGAAAAAATCCATTCCGGGACGCGGCGTTTCCGACATGGTTACGTTAACCATGACGACAGTATCTCCGCAACGTATAAAACATGAGCCGTTGGCTTGTTCGGCATACTTGCCGATTTCTACCGTAACTTCTCGGCCTCCGATTGTAGTTTTAAAAATTTTTGCATCCTTCATAAAAAACCTCCGTAAGCAACCGGTCTTCTCTGGCCGGCGCCCATATTAAACAAGGGCATAATAGTGAGATATTACGCCCTTGAAAAATTTACTTTCTTATTTCGAGCTTAGCGACAAGATTTCTGTATCTTTCGATATCGATTTCTTTAAGATAGTTGAGAAGACTTCTTCTTGCGCCTACCATTTGCAAAAGTCCGCGACGGGAATGAAAATCCTTTGCGTGCGATTTCAAATGTTCCGTAAGGTGGTTTATACGGTAAGTAAGCAAAGCCACCTGTACTTCGGGGCTGCCCGTATCGCCTTCGTGAATAGCATACTTAGCGATTATTTCGCTCTTCCAATTGTTGTCCATTATCTGAACCTCCGTAAAAAATTTATTCGCCTTAAATCTGAGTAACGGACGGAATTATCCCGAAACCCCGAGAAACAAGGTACTGTATAAGTATAGCAAATATTTTTGCGAAAGTAAACCGTTTTGTACGTTATTTCTCAAAGAATTTTAATTTCTTTTCCAGTCGCTCGTCGAATTGATCGATATATAGTTTTGCGTCGCGCAAATTGGCCAGGCGCTCTATTCTGCCTTGGGGAAAAATCCTTTTCGATATAGCGCCGGCTCCGCACGCGATGACCGACAGAGTCTCTTCCATGGTCGTGACGTTGTTTACGCATATTTTGCCCGGCAGGGAATAGCCGATATTTTCGAGATTGTCCAGCATATGTTTTTGCCGGTAAAGATAATACGGCTCATATCCGGACGAAAGCAAAAACTCGTATGCTTTTTCCACCATTTCGGAAGTATAGGAATTGCAGACATCATCGCCGCTGTTTTTAAGAAATGAACCGTTTTTAACGCTTAAAGTGTGTACGGTGATGTTTTGCGGCTGTAACGCCTCAACTTTTTTAAGAGAATACATAAAGTCGGCAGAATTTTCGCCTTCAAGGCCTGCAATCAGATCAACGTTTATATCAAAGCCGGCATCGCGCATAAGTTTGTAACTGTCGATAAAATCCTGTGCGGAATGGCGCCGTCCGATGGCCGTCAACGTACTTTCGTTTAACGTCTGCGGGTTTACGCACACACGGCTTACTCCGCATCTTTTCATTATAGCGGCTTTATCGGGCGTTATGCTGTCGGGACGTCCCGCCTCACAGGTAAATTCAACATTATGGCCAGAAAGCGCCGACAAAACCTCCTCGAATTGTTCGTCCGGCAATGCCGAAGGCGTTCCGCCGCCCACATAAATCGAATATATTTTCTGCCCGTTTCGATGTATCAGCCGAATAGACTGCTCAATTTCTTTTACCAGCAGCCGGGTATACAACGGAATAATATCTTTGCATTTGTCGACAAGATGAGTGACAAAAGCGCAATATGTGCACTTTGTCGGGCAAAACGGTATATGAACATATAAATTGACAAAATCAGGAGAAATGCAATAGTATTGTGCCTGACATAGTACTATATTTTGAATTATTTTGGCTTTTTTGGGCAAAACATCGAAGTTTTTTGATAAATACTCGGCTATATGTTCTTTATTTCCTCCAAAGGCCAGATATTCGTAGGCGAGTTTCGTCGGCCTTATGCCGGTGAGACTGCCCCACGGCATTTTGCGGCCGGTATAGTCGGATAGAGCCGAATAAACGGCGTGTCTACACATCCGCTTATACTCCCTTTTTACGGCAATATCTTCCTTTGACGTAATAATATTTGTGAACGAATACTCTTTATCCGGAAGTTCAACTGTGTTCAATACATTTTTGCCGTCCTTATTTATGGCAGTATGGACAATTTCAATGTCGCCGTTCAAAAAAGGTTCAAAAGGACGCACTTCTTCTTCTATTTCGTTTTCCGGGGTAAAATTGGTAGTAAGTTTATACATAAGGATTGTTTTTGCGTTCAAAATCGAGATTGGTTGCCGCATTATGTCCGGGAAAAACGACATAATTGCCTTGCAAATTCATAAGTCTGCTTAATGACTGTTTCATCGCTTTCTTATTTCCCGACGGAAAATCGGTGCGTCCGCACGTAAGGTACATAAGCGTATCGCCGGAAAACATAAAATTATCTATTAAATAACAACAGCTGCCCGCGGTATGTCCCGGAGTGTGCAGCACTAAAATATCGCTGTCAGCTATATTCAAATGCTGGTTATCCTTCACAAAACCGTCCGGAGTGAACTTGTTAAAAAGAACTCCGAATTTTGATGCCAGGTTATCGTCGGATTTGACAAGCGGATAATCTTTTTTGTGCATATAAATCTTTGCGCCGTTCATCTGTAAAGCGCGCGCGGCGTTGCAATGATCGAAATGCGCATGCGTCAAAAGGACATACAGCGGACGCAAATTATTATCCGTCAAATAATTCATTATTCCCGGAATATCATCCCCGGGGTCGATAACAATACAATCATTATTATCGTTTGACAAAAAATACGTGTTGGTTTCAACAATACCGGTTTTGATCTTTGCGACATTCATTATTGCCCGTTGCTCCTGAACACTTTATCCACAGACGGTATCTGCGACAGCTTTTTTTGCAATTGTTCGAATTCTTCAATCTTATTCACTCGAATCGAAAAATTGACTATTACATTGTTGTTTTTATCCATGCGCGCGACAAGACTTGTCATGGTCAAATTCATATTGCTTATCGTAGTGGTAATGCGCGCAAGCAAACCGCTTGTATCCTTGCCCTCCACTTGTACCGCAACCAAAAACGATGATGCCTTTTCTCCCTCCCAATGCGCCTCGATAAGTCTGAACGGCTCGACGTTTTTTAGATTTGAGCATCCTACGCGATGAATGGCAATTCCTCTGCCTCTTGAAATAAAGCCGACAATATCATCTCCCGGCACAGGATTGCAGCATCGCGATATACGCACCAAAAGGTCGTCATGTCCCTTGACGATAATGCCGGACGTATTACTGCTTTTTACGCTGTAATTGGGTTTTACGGGAGCGTGGGCTTTTTCCTCTTTCTTATAAAAATCTATCAGCTTCGATAATATCTGATTGACGGTAAAGCCGCCGTAGCCCACGGAAGCATATAAGTCGTCCAAAGAGGAAATCGAATAGCGTTGCATTATCACATCCAGCCATTTAGGCTGCATCAGCGACGCCAAACTGTATCCGCGCACTTTTGCCTCGCGTTCCAGCATATCCTTGCCTTTTCGGATATTTTCTTCTTTTAATTCCTTTTTGAAAAACGCTTTTATTTTGCTTTTTGCCTGCGAAGTTTTGACAATGCGCAGCCAATCTCTGCTGGGGCCTTTGGCATTGGCGGAAGTGATAATTTCAACATAATCGCCCGTTTGCAATTTTGTTTCAAGTGGGACCATCTTGTTGTTTATCTTTGCGCCGATGCATTTATTGCCGATTTCCGAATGCAAGTTGTAGGCAAAATCAATGGGATTGGAGCCTTCAGGAAGATTGATAACATCGCCGCGGGGCGTAAAAACGAACACCTGCCCCGAATACAAATCGAATTTTAGCGATTCATAAAATTCCTGCGGCGAAGAATTTTCACTGCTTTGCACGTCCATAACGCCGCGCAACCACTCGAGCTTTTCGTCAAATTCGTTATTTTCGGCGCCGCGATTTTCTTTGTATTTCCAATGTGCGGCAATACCGTATTCGGCGATTTTATGCATCTCGTAAGTTCGTATCTGAATTTCAAACGGCATACCGTATGTCGTCATAACCGTTGTGTGAAGAGACTGGTAATTATTTGATTTCGGAACGGCGATATAGTCCTTAAACCGACCGGGAATGGGTTTCCATACAGTATGAATCATTCCGAGAACTTCATCACAATCTTTGACATTTTCGACAATTACTCTGACGGCGGTAAGATCATAAATCTGATCGAAGGTCTTGTTTTGCGTCGTCATTTTTTTGTAAATACTATAGAAATGTTTGGGGCGGCCGCTTACTTCGCCTTTGATGCCCAGTTCTTTAAGCATCTCGGTAAGTCTTTCGCAAATTTTGTTGACAAGTTCCTGGCGTTCGGAGCGCTTTAATGTTATTTCGTTTACCAGCTGTTCATAAGCCGTGGGATGCAGCACTTTGAGGCACAGATCCTCCAGCTCGCACTTAAAATAACTTAAGCCCAGGCGGGACGCAAGCGGCGCAAAAATTTCCAGAGTCTCGGTGGCCATAGCAATTTGTCTCTCTTTCGATAGGCTGGAGATTGTCCGCATATTGTGTAAGCGATCGGCAATTTTAATTATCAAAACGCGGATATCTTTTGCAATGGCAAAAAACATTCGCCTGAAATTTTCCGCCTGTTCCTCCTCCTTCGATTTGAAAGAAAGTTTTTTTAATTTAGTGACGCCGAGAACGAGTTCGGCAATTTCATCGCCGAAATTGCGCTTAATGTCCTCGTCCGTCGCCGTTGTATCTTCCACGCAATCATGTAGTAACGCTGCGGAAACCGCACTGTAATCGAGACCTAAATCAATCAATATATTGGCAACGGCAATGGGATGCGTAATATACGGTTCACCTGATTCGCGCTTTTGCCCCTCATGCATTTTTGTGGCGTAATCCAGCGCACGATTCAAAACTTCTACTTGCTGCGAGGAATAATTCGTACTGAATTTTTTTCGTATATCAATATCAGGCATTTTGTTCCTCCTTTAAGATATGACAATACAGCGGAGACTGCTTTAAATCCGCTTTATTGTGAGTAATTGTAACAACAAACGGGTCACGGTCAATACGTAAAATACCAAGCTGTTCAAAGACAGCCAAACATGCCACCAGCTGAGCAAAGTCGCACTTATCTGTTTCTTTGTTAAGCTTTTTGTAAAATGCTGTTACATTGACAAATTTTTCGTTTGCGTGCCGTTTGATTTTATCGTAGTATTGCATAAAAACTTCACGACCGGCCGTAACTTTTGGCAGAGTGTCGCTCTTTTCGGGAATAAAAATTTCCGCATGCGTCTTTTTATTTAGATATGATATGATGCCCTCATCATACGGTCTGAATAAAAAGATTATGCTGTCATAATTTGCAAAAGATATGTTTTCGTCGTCAAGATCGGGAGATACGATAATGCGGGAAAAATTATTAACGGTAGTCGTGTACATATATTCGTTGATCAGCATATTGTGACTTTCGACAAACCGGTTGTACCCGTCGGCATCTCCGGCAATAACCAGCGTTCCGTAAAGACGATCTTTATAAATTGCATCGATATTTTCGTATTCGGTAAAATGCGCACCTTCATCGCTCTTTATGGATGTTATGCTTAAATTATATGCCTTTGCAAATTTTTCGTTTATATACAGCTTTGACGGACAACAAGCCCTTAAAATACCCTTGACGTCCTTGCCGCCGAAATTATTCTTCTGCAGTTCGAGCACCAATTGTTTGGGATAATGCCCCATCAACTGATACGATACTTTTGAGTAATTAAAAGCAAAAACCTGAATATTGTTGCCAATGTTTATGGATACGTGGGCAGCGTTGTTTTTGCACGGCACTACAGATAAATCACCGGCCTCTACACAAAACGCGGGCTTTGGATTACTGTTTCCCGTCGGCTCCAAAAGTTCGAGCGCGTCGACAAATTCGTAGGTAATGTCGTAGTCGTCCAGCTGCATATCGTATTTCACTTTCGGGACAAACAAATTATCGTCGTACTCCGACAAAACGTCATATACTCTTTGCTTGAAATTATTTATATTTTCGGGCATAATGGAAAAACCGGCCGCCTGGCTGTGTCCGCCGAATTCCACCAATAAATCCGCGCATTTTGATAAAACGTCATAAATATTTATGCCGTCGATACTGCGACAAGTTCCCTTAAAACAATCGCCGGACTTTGCCATAATAAACGT
>USEG01000004.1 GCA_900553555.1 uncultured Clostridia bacterium | reverse complement strand
GCCTCCGTTTTCGGCTGCGGTAAGAAGGTCCTGTTTTTCATCAAAACAGTCCTGCAGCAGTTCTTTTGTCAGAAGAGTGCCGGCCTCGATTATTTGTCCGGGACATCTTTCGAGAATAACGCTTTTCGTGCCTTCCAGAAAGGTGCCGTTTCCGCTTATTTTTTTAACTGTAAAGCTGTTGGGATATTTAACTTTTCTGTTTTCCATTTTTTTCATCTCCTTAATACGTTCCGTGAATATTCCAGTTTTTAAGCGTAGCGCGGCATCCGATGGCGCCAATGGCAATCGCATTGTAATCGGTTGTCGCCGTTGCGGATTGCAACGAAGCCGCCTTGCTTCCGTTTACGAAAAAATCATAGATATAAATTCCGTTGCCGTCTTTGCGGCGTTTAACGCCCACCTTAAAAGGATTGACGACGCCGTCGGTTTTATTGTAAGAAACGCCGTATTTAGACCCCAGTTCGCGCCATTCGCCGTGCCGAATGAGCCTGACTTTGTCTTCGGCAAATCCGAACAGACAGAAAATGCTCTTCATGTCGTCTGAGGAATCGATAAATTTTATGGCTATTGTAGGATCTCTGTCAACGGAAGCGTCATAAAACACGTTTTCCACATCGAAACTTATATCCGCATCGGCATATCTTATAAAAGAGTTTTCCGATTGGCAGAGATAGTGTTCGCCGTATCCGATACCCCACGACGGAGTGGGAGCGGCCGTCCATTTTTGAGTGTTTGCCGAATAACGGAAGTCGCACACCAGATTTTTGGCAAAAGCGGAATAATCGGGAATAAAGCAGCCGCTATCGGCTTCCAGACGGTTTCCGTTTAAAAGTATGCCTTCCTTCGGGACGATTTTATTTTGCTTTGCGGCAAACATGCCGTTTAATAGTTCCGCATTGATAAGCGTACCTTTATTAAGCGGAGCGGAAAGATTCTCATCAGACTGATTTCTCGTAATTTCCGCCAATATACTCTCGCCTGTGTCGACTTTATTAATGCGATAGTTTTTAATAAACTGTTTATTTCTGTCGGTAAATTGCATATTATTTTCCTCCTCAGTTGCTTCCCACCAGTTTCCAGTCGGTAAAAGTGGCTTTACAGCCTATTGTGCCGATGCTGATGTCGCTGCAATCCGTAATTGTTTCAAGACTGTCGAATGCCATTTTCAACTCGTCATTGATAAAAACCGAATAGTGCTGCGTACCGTTTTCGCCGTTGCAGCGCAGAACTCTTAATTTCATGTTTTCATATTCGCCGTTCTGTGCGGGGTACGAGATGTTTTCTGCCATAAATATATTCATCCAGTTGGATGACGCAATAACTCTTATCCGGCTGAACGCAAAGCCGAACAAAATAAATATGGTTTTTTCGCTGTTATCGTCGTTTAAGCATACGGCAATGGTGGGGTCGCTGTCCCGATTGAGATTGTAGTGAATGTCTTTTACGTCAAAAGACAAATCGAATGACGAATATTTTTTCCCCGCTTCGCCTACATGATTAAGATAATGTGCGCCCCAATCAAAGCTGTCGGGATAAGCCGGGCAGCTTGTCCAATGCGCTTTGTCTAATTGACTGTCGCATGCGCCGAAGGGAATAAGATCCTGCGCCAGCCGGGTATAATCGCAAATAAGTTCGTTTTTTACCAGAGTAAGCCGGTTTGACGAATTTTTGTCTATACCGTTGCCGAAAATAAGCGCGTCCTGTTTCTCTTCAAAAGCGGCTGTTAAGTTTTCGGCGTTAAGCACGGTCCCTTCGTCGCCGTCGCCCTGTTCGTCTTTAAAGATATCGACTTGTATTTTCTGACTGGTGTCTTCTATTGTCAAATCGAACCTGTCGGGAAACTCCACGATTCTGTTTAATAAGTTCATAGTTTTCTCTCCTTTGGTTTTTTAATACGCCGCACCGACATACAACAAATTGGGTGAATTTGTTTGACCCACCGTTTAGCGTTATCCGCAGTAATGCCTTTTTCGCCGGGAAAAGCGCTGATAAAATGTTGTTTGTGCAGAATATTTGCCTTTAATTTAACATTTAATCATGCCATATGTCTGGCATGAATCAATTTAGCGGTCATTTATAAGGCGCTTTCTAACAATAAAAATTAAATCGGAAAAAAGCATTAAAGCGCTATTTCATGCCCGACATCGGAAAATATGCTATAAGTTATTCGGTAAATAAAACAGCGTATTTGCGCAAATTTAACCGCCGTATAAAAAAAGTTGCGGCGACGAATTTTTCAGATCTTAAAAATTTTCGGCTTATTTTAATCAATCCGCATATTAAATTTTCATAAAAAAATTCCAAACCGAATTTATGCGCGTCGGTTTGGAAAGGTTAATTCAATGTCATTAATTATATAAAAGCTTAACTATGCAATTATAAATAAAAAAATCGCGATTTTTCTTTGCCGCATTTTAAAAATTAAAAACAAAAGCGGCGTTTAATAAAAAAACCGAAAAATTAAATTTTATATAAGAGTGCTTCTTTTCTGTAATAAAAGAGAGTTTTTCCGAATTGTTTTTTAAATTGCCTTATTCGACCGAAGCATCGATAATAAAAAAGTACTCGCTTCTGCCGGCTTAACAAAAAGCGACTTTCTGTCCGTCAAAGACGGTTTGAGTAAAGAAATAGAATTGTTCAGAAAAGAAAACTGTTAAAAATTCTTGCAGCAATTAAATTAAAGCTGAGATCCGCGCGGTTATCTGTACGGACAGGGTCCGGTAATTGCAGTAACGTAACAAAAAAGGACTCGGAAGGTTCCCGAGTCCTTTTTTTGTTTAATTTGCTTTTTTGTGAGTATGTCTCCAAATACTAAACCGTCTGTAAAAAGCTGAACGGCTGAGAGACAGTTTTTTGAGGGAATCGGCAAGGGTGATCTTGCCTTGTATATAGTCTTGTGCAACGTAAGTAAAATTTTGTGACAAAGAAGTTTTTGGTCTGCCGAATTTAACGCCGCGTTCTTTTGCAAGGCGTATTCCTTCTGCCTGCCGCGCTCGAATGTTGGATCGTTCGTTTTCCGCCACAAAAGATAAAATTTCCAAAACGAGGTTGGATACAAATTTTCCCAGCAGGGTATCCGTCCGACTTCGCGTATCCAAAAGAGGCATGTCCAGAACAAGAATATTTGCTCCTATTGACTGCGTTATTTTACGCCATTCTTTCGTGATTTGGTCATAATTTCTGCCCAGTCTGTCTAAAGACGGAACAACAAGGAGGTCATCTTTTTGCAAAACGCCGCACAGTTTCAGGTATTCTGTACGGCAAAAGTCTTTTCCGCTGATCTTTTCCGCATAAATGTTTTGCCGCGGGATCCCGAGTTGTTTGAAGGAATCAAGCTGCCTTTCCAATTTCTGGTCTTTCGCAGACACGCGAGCATAGCCATAGATTTTCATAAAGTACTCCTTTTTTGTAAACAGTATAACAAAAAAGCGGTAAGTTGAAAACTAAAAATAAATAAAAAAATCGTGTCTCAAAAAAGCACACTATTTTGGTATTTAAATATTAGTTACAGTATGTGAATCGCATATTTATATTAACATAAAATTTTATATTTTTCAAGAGTTTTTAATATATTTTTCAAAATTTTTTAATATTTTATGCAATTTTCTTACGTTCCGAATTGGTGTACTTTTTTGAGACAGACGACATATTGATAAAAGGATGATGGTAAAAAGGAAGTCCTATGGAAGAAGGAAAACGGAAAATTGACAAAATCAGCATGATCGTAATGATCGTCCTCATCGTTCTGCTTTTGCCCGTACTGATCGTAAACCTTACGCTCATCGTAAAAGGGAGTATTCACCCCGACACGCCGCCCGACGTGTTCGGCGTTGCGCCGCTTGCCGTAACATCGGGGTCGATGGACGGCAGCAGGGAGGACAGCTTTGCAAAGGGCTCATTAATTTTTGTAAAACTTCTGGACGAAAACGAAAAACAGACGCTTGAGGAGGGGGATGTCATTACTTTCCGCTCTTCAGGTGCGTTTGTAACGCACAGAATTGTTTCCGTGTTCCGTGATGAAAGCGGCAAAATAGTTTCTCTGGTAACGCAGGGCGACGCAAACAATACGACGGACGGCGCAATTGAATTGGAAAATGTGGTGGGAAAATGCGTAGGAAGCGTTGGCGGACTTGGCGATTTTGCCATGTTTATGAATACGCCTGTCGGCATTCTCGTGTTTGTGGGGATTCCCGTTTTGCTGTATATCGCATACGACGTGACGCACATAATGATTATCAATAAACGGGCAAAGTCAAGCAATAGCGCCGAATTGCAGGAAAAGATGGCAGAGATAGAGCGTTTGCGTGCATTAGTAGAAAAACAGGGCGTTCAGGAAAGCGCTGAACAACAAGACGCACGGCAGAGCACTCAAACACCGCAATCGGAAAGCGAAACTATTGCCGACAAGAAAGAGGAGTAATTTTAGCTTTGTACCACACGCAGAGCGAATTTACATAAAAACAAAAACATGACGGGAGGTCTGAAATGACAAAGAGAAAAAATGTTGTTTCAAAAATGTTGTTGTTGGTGCTGATCCTTACGCTGATCAGCTGCTTCTTCCTCGGAAGTACCTTCGCCCGCTACACCAGTAGCGGAAGAGGTACGGGAACACTGGAAGTTGCAAAATGGGATGTTTCCAATACAAAAGGGGAAATCGAAGTTAATTTTGATAAACTTTCTCCTGCAAAGGAGGCTTACGAAGGCGGAGACGTTTATAATGCCGAAAACGTTCGTTCTCACGCTTCGGGCAAGGTATTGGTTGCCGTCATTACGAATAAAGGCGACGTAAGCGCAGAGGTCACCTTTACGGCCGGAGATATTACTCTTGTGGGTTCCGGATACGGTATGGACGAAGCGCCCACGGAAGATGCCGTAAAAGGACTTTTCACCATTGCTTTGTATCAGGGGACTGAGGAATCAGACACAGATACCACAACACTTTTAGAGAAAAAGACCATTGCAAACGGGGAAACGCTTTATATTTTTGCCGAAGTTACCTGGACGAGCGACGACGAAACTGTTTACGGAGACGCAGCGGACAAACGCGACACTTGGGTTGGCGAAAATGTGACTTCTGTCAGCTGGACGATTTCCTATACGGCAGTTCAGGTTACCGAGCTCTCCAACGCATAATTCTAACTTTGCATAACTATATTGACTGCCGTGCCCACAGCAGTGTGGGCGTAGGCGCGGCAGAATGTAGTTTTGCATAATCATCACGCTGTAAATTTTTTTGGCAAGGAGAAAAGAGCAGATAGGGCGGTGTAGCGTATGAAAACGGAAAACGAAGAAAAAAAAGCAAAAGATCAGGCCGATATTTTTAAAAAATCCGGACGCAAAAAGGCGGTACGGGACAACACGGAAACTCGTATCGTCCGTGTACCCGTATTTTCGGAAACAAAAGTCGCGACGGCGGAGGACATAGGCGAATCCGAACAGATCGACGTGCGCCTGCCGCGGCGCGCAACCGTCTTTAACAAGCAGGGTGAGCGCATCGGTAAAGTCCGCAAAAGTATCTGGCAGAACCAAGAGGGTATCGAACAGGGGACGTTCGTCAAGGAAGAGACAAACGTGTTTGTCTATTCGGGCGAATCGCGCACAGGTTATGTGGACAAAAACGACAACGTATTGTCGCTTACCAACAAATATATAGCCACGCTGCGCAGGCCGGAACGTTATTGGATCCTTGCGCTCGTGCTGATTTTGGTGCTTGTCACGCTGCTCACCGTCATACTCAGCGTATATTTTCTCACGCGGTCGGAAAACACGGATTACGCGCCTGTCATTTTCATCGCGTCGGAAGACGGACTAAATTGGGAAGATACCGAAGATCTGCCCATTTTCTTCAATGAAATGTTTGGGGACAACAAGGTCGTGCCCGGCATGAAGGGCAGCTACCGCTTCATCTTTGAAAACAGAAATAAAAACACGCTGGATTATTCTTTGTTATTCAGCGAGGAAAATGAATACGGCATCGCAATTTTATACCGCTTAAAGCGAGACGGTGCGTATATTTCGGGTACGCAGGACTACGTTTCTGCCGACGAGCTCGGCATGGACGGACTCACCGTGGAGGCTCGGTCGTCTACGATGTTCGAACTGGAATGGTTCTGGCAGGACAACGACGAAGTGGACACGATCGCGGGTCAGAACTCCGCCGTGTACACGCTTAATATTTCTTTATCGGCGCAAGTCAGCGTGCGGGCATGATATTATGAATAAGGTATATAAGGTGATAAAAACAATAATGCGTACACTTCTTCTCGTCATAATCGGGGTATTGGTGGTGTACAACTCTTATATACTGATTGCTCGCACGCTGTTTAAAAACGGAATGCCCGTTATATTCGGATTTGCGTGTGCAACCGTCGTTTCGGGAAGCATGGCGGATGAGATCGACGTGGGTGATTTCATCATCACCAAATCGCAGAAAGAATATGCCGTCGGGGACGTCATCACCTTTTACGACGGCGAAAGCGGCGCCTATATTACACACCGCATCATCCTCGTTTCCGGCGATACGTATGCGACAAAAGGGGACGCAAACGACACGGCGGACGATTTCAGCGTTCCCAAGTCGGCGGTGGTAGGCAAAGTCGTGGCAGTGTGGAAGGGATTCGGAAACGTAGTTTCCTTTCTGCAAAGTCCGCTCGGACTTGTCTGCGTGATCGGCGGCGGCATAGCTCTTTGGGTGCTGGCGGGCATCGGTACGGAGGTGTTCAGAAAAAAAGATGAGTGAAAAGAAAAAAATCCCTATTATAAGATATTTAAGCTATCTGCTTGTTGTCAGTCTGCTGTTTACGGGGGTGACCTTTTCCCGCTACTCAATGACGACATCGGGGGACGGCTCGGCGCCGCTTTCGCGCTTTCATTGTTCGTACGAAGTGGACGAAATTTCCGCAACGTCCATTCCCAACGTTAATTATTGGCTGAACAACAACAGCGCTGCCAGCACAGCGCGTACTTTGCGCTATATGGTCAGCAATTTCAAGGGAGACGTCACCAGCGACGTGGCAGTGAGGGCGTACCTGCGGATGCACCTGCCTGCCGAGATGGCAAGGAACCTCGCGCTCCAGATCGGCACTATGAACCTCGAAGAAGGCACGGTCACTTCCTATACGCCCGAAATCGTTCTGGACGAACTTATCACGGCAAGGGAAACGGATGCGGCGCAAAACATTGCTCAGACAAATCTCAATACAAGCTCTTTTACAAATTATTATGACAGCGGCGTGCACAACACTGCGGACGAAGAGCTTTCCGTAAGCGGTTCGCTGGCGGAATCTGCTACGCCGCGCACCATATCGGCGGTCAATCAAGGCGGTTCGGGGCTTTTTTTTACAATCACGGCAAGCACCAGGCAAGCGCAGTATTCGCTGGGATTTCAACGCGGCAAGAATGAAAACGATTATGCGCACCAGTTTTACCTCGACCTCGTGCGGGAAACGGAATTTTACACGATTGATCTGTATCTTCCTTCCATGGAATTCCCCGCAGGTCAGCCTCTGACAAAAATGTATATTGTTTATCTCACCCTTACCAAGCGCGTGGACAGTTCGGATTTCAATGCGCAATGGGCGGGAGGAGAAGACGTAAAAGTCGCTCTTGCAACGACGGATGAGGCGGGACAATTTCCCGTGAGCGACAATTCGGTGCTAATCAACGTTCCCCCCGCGGCGAATGAAGCATATTACTACAACGGCGCCAGGGTTTTGGGGTATCATTTCGATCAGACAGCGCAATTTGCGGCAGACTCAAAACAAGAAGGAGAAGAGCCCAAATCCACCACGGTGCGCATACAATGTCTGTACGATAACGACGGCGGTTACAACATCAATCTGTTCCACGTCGCGCCCATCGCGGAAAACGCTACGGAAAATTACGTGCATCCCATCACCCCTGCACAAGGCTCCGCAATCGTCTTTGACAAAATAAGCAAGACGTTCAGCGGAAATTTCAGCACGGGCATGTGCGATCAGAACATAGCCATTGATCTGAAAAATATCACGGCCCATCCTTTTTCGGAAGGATTGAACGCCTTTCAGGTGCTTTCCAAAAGCTATGAAGTAAACTTCAAAGCGCTGTTTGTGCAGGCGTCGGAATCGGAGGTATGATATGACTGCAAAGAGAAAAAGCATATTTCTTCCCGTTCTCCTGTCGCTCGCTATTATCTCCATGCTCACTGCGTCTCTCACTCTGGGCAGATACACGGAAGAAGCAGAATCGGAAGGAATTTATTCGGGCGATCTCGATTACATAGTCTCCAACCAGGTGGAGATCGAGTCGGTGAAAGAGTTTTTCACTGCCATCGAAAACGGCTACAACAACATCAAGATTAAGGATGATGTGGATAACCCGCTCGTTATTTCCGGCGGGATCAGCGACGTCAATTCCGACCTAGTCATCGATCTCAACGGCCACGAGATCCAGAGAAACAATCGAGAGCCGCTTCTTAACGTTACGCAGGGAGTAAAACTCACAATAATAGACACGTCCGAAAAGCAGACGGGCAGTTTTTATAACCCCGTCGGCAGCGTTTTGCGCATCAGCGGCGGTTCACTTACTGTTTCGGCGGGAGAGTTTGAAAGCGGGCCCCGCAGCAGAGAAGACGGCGCGCATCTCAGCGAGTATTATATCCCTGCCTCCCAGGCTACTCTTAAAGGCGCCAAGATCGACGCGGCTCATACCGTTTCCAAGTTGTATTACGAGGACGATCTGTACTATGACGGCGTTTCCATGCCCGTCATTCTTCCCGATGTGGATACTCTGTCTGACGGCAACTATTCTGTCAACGGGAATATGTATTTTTCTGAAGAATATAATAACTATATTTCAGCGGACACATACCTTTATTTCACGCTGGAAGACTCTACAGTCGAAAACGCAACCATTGCGGCGGAGGGCAGTGCGGATTATTTTTATACTTACTACCTCAACCGCGGCACGTTCACCTATGCGCAGACGCAGGAGCCGTCGGATTTTACCGTTCAGATCAAAGTCTATGTATACAACGGCGTAAAGAGCGCGGCCGCGACGACGAATAAACCGTTTTCCGCCATCGAAATGGAGAGCGGAAACCTGTTTGTGCGCGGCGGAACCTATCGCTCGTACTTCGGGGTGAGGGATACCTATTGCGTCAACGCTTCGGGCGGATATATGGCGATCGAAGAGGGCGATTTCTATGCGTACGGCAGGGGAGTCTGCGTGCAGTGTGATTATGCCGCCGATGTCAATATGGAAGAACAATATCTGCGCGTTTCCAGCGGCGATTTTTATTCGGAAGCGGGCGACACCATCGGCGTTTCCGGCGGCAGAATGGTCGTTTCCGATGCGTCTTTCGTCAAAAATGCTGTCGGTTTCGAACCGGAGTCCGATACGCGCAACGTCAACGGTTCCGCCATCCGCGTTTCCGGCGGTTCGCTGTCTGTTTCCGCGACCTCCGAGATCCGTTTTTCGCTTTACGGTTCGGGAATGAGCGGCATCACCGCAGAAGGGGAAAACGCCTCCGTCAGCGTCCGCAACGTCAAAATGAATTTCTACTCCCGAATGGCGGGGATTGCAGGGCAAGAAGATCCGAGCGACGCCGCAGGCATTTTGTACAACACAGGCATCTTTGCGGCGGGCGGCGGCAGCGTAGTCTGTGACGGGAATACATCTTTCAACGTGATCGGATCCTATTCGTCCGGCATCTATTCCGAGGGCGGTACTATCGATATAATCGGAGACACGTTTAAGTGTTTCGTCAAAATGGCGGAGGACGGACAAACCGACAAAGAACTTTCCAGCACTGCCATCAGTACTGTCGGAGGAAGTATTGATTTTAACGTCAAGGAGGCATACGTCTCTTCCAACGGATTGGGTATCACGGTCGGCGGCGGAAATATCCGTTTCAGCCATACCGAAAAGGAAATTATCAATATCGCCACCACACGCGGTACCGCGATCTATGTATATGACGGAGAGGTGTCCGTTGATGAGAATTCCACCGTCAGTATAATAAGCAAGATCGACCCTTCCTGTTCGTGGGCGGCAGACACCAGCGGCGGAAGTACGGGGATTACCGATACAAACGTCAATATCAACAACGGCGTGTATATCAACGGCGGATCTCTCATCTCGGCAGGGGAAATTAAGATTCAGCATACGGGAGTATCAAACAGGTTGGTCGGGTTTGGATTAATCGATAGCAAGATCAAGAGCTATGCCGTGCGCGTGGACGGTCAGCTGAGTTCGGGAACAAGTACGATCGACGCAAAAAAACTGACCGTTAACGTTTTTGAAAACGGCGGCGGTCTGTTTGTCAAAGACGGTTCTATTGTGTTGGATACTGCAGAAATCGACGCACAGGGTTTCGGCATTGCCATGCGCGGCGAGAGCGGCGACAACGTTACCATCAATACAGCGCTCACGCTCACCTCGCACAGAACTACGGGAATTTACATTACGGGTGGCTCTTTAACTCTTAACGGCGAAACGACTGTCAATTCGACTATCGACGCAAACTACGTCTTTTGCGAGGGGGCAGATCTTCCCAAGGATTCTTTCGACGGCGTATTTGTAGAAAACGGATCGTTGAATGCAAAGAGTTCGTTTACGGTCAATTTTTCGGGACTTTCCAATAATCCTGACGAAACTTTTTCCAGTATGATCAAAAGCTATGCCGTGCGCGTGGACGGTTCGGGAGCGCAGGGAAGCGGAGCTCAGAGCGGCGCTTCCTTTGAAGCTACAAATCTGAATCTTTTCGTAAACGCGGGAGCAGACGGCGGTGGGTTGTATGTTAATCGGGGCACGATCACTCTCGTTGCGGCGAAAATCGATTCGCAGGGCTACGGCATCGCTTTGCACGGAGAATCGAATACCGATTCCGTCACGATCAGTAAAACTTTGACCGTTAACTCCGCACGGACAACGGGCATTTACATTATGGGCGGATCGCTCACTTTGCCGGAGGGAAGTTTTGCTCAGATCGTTTCCGTTATCGACGAAGGTTATCATTTCTGTAAAACGGAAAACAATTTCACCGTATCTTACGACGGGGTATTCGTCGAGGGCGGTTCGCTGTATGCAAACGGCACCTTTAATGTCACGCATACGGGGATCGATAATTTGTCTGACACATACGGGGCAACGTATAAAATTGTCGGGCAACAGATTCGCAGTTATGCCGTGCGAGTGAAGGAAACCTCCGATCAAAAACCGACAGTGAATATTCTGAAAGGAACTATCACCAATTCCATCGGGGGCGGAGTGTACGTTTCGGGCGGCACGGTTACTTTGGGTAATGCCGCAATTGATGAATTGCGTGTAGAAACAACGGGGACTGAATTATATGACGATAACTATTATGACAGATTGACGGATGTCGGTGCGGATTCCTGGTGGTATTATCTTAACAAACAGGGCGGGCACGCTATTGAAGTCCAGGGCGGAAGTCTTACGGTAAACAGCGGCACTTATACCGCAGCGCAGGGGAACGGAATATTTGTGCGGAATACGGATACGTCTGCCGTCAGTAATAAGGTCACCATCAACGGCGGTTTCTTTTACGGTTATAATACGGGGTATCGGCTTGGTTCGGATGATAGAAAAGTAGGCCCCGGTGCCTCTGCGGGATTGTATGTAATGGGGCACAGTCTTACGGTCACCATCAACGGCGGCACGTTCGGGAACAAGGGGAATGTAAGCAACAGTGCGGCTTCTTTCTTCGGGACTCCGGGCGCGAGCAGGGCGCAGGTCTACATTAAAGGCGGAAATTTTTACGGCAGTAAGAGCGACGTTATGAGCGTGTTCCGCTTCGTCTATTTTGAGTTCGACGCTTCCGATACCACCAAGCACATTATGGTGGAGAATGCCAATGGCAACGCTTCGGCAGCGCTTTCCGTGCAAGACGATCTGATTTATAAAAATTATACGAATCGCGGTTCAACCATCAATATAAGTAATGGAACTTTTAACGGAACGGGGTATGGTATTTATTACGGAAGCAACGTAGACACGCTGGAAATAAAAGGAGGTAATTTCATCGGCAACAGCGCAAGCGGCTTGCATGTGGCAGTAACTCCCGAAACGTATCCGAGAAAGATTATTCTTTCGGGAGGCTTTTTTCAGGGAGGAAGTTATGCTGTTGCAAGAGCTTTCGGGGTAAACCAACCTGAAAGCTACGATTCATCATATATTCTCATGGATGGATATGAGTTCAGTAAAAACGGAAGCACCGAATGGACCGTTGTTTATAACGGATAAAGCAAAAACTGCAAAAATAGGGGAGAAATGTCACTTATAACACGCGCACGGCAGTCGTCCGCATCTGCATAAGCGCGATCTTTGTTATAATTTTATATGGCGATGATTTTACACGGGTGGAGTCTTTTATCGGAAACGGACAATAGATTATATAAAAAATGCTGTTCTTCGAAATAAAATGTTCAGAATCAATTTTGCAGATTTAGATTTGAAATGTCCCCTTATAAATCATATGAGGAGGGATTATGTACGAATCCATTATTAAGTTTATACGAAATAAAGAGCAATTCAGTCCGACGATATTATATAACATATTAGAAAGCGAATTTATGCTGGATTATTACGCTTTACAAAAGACTGAAAAAGTACTGCAAAAATAAAAAGTGCAGAGCATTTACGATATAAATTACTCAGTCTTAAATTTATCGGATACAATTGCCGTGCTTAATGCGATATATTTACAAGACGACAACCTTGCGTGTCCTTCAAAAATGTTCGGCAATGGAAAGTTGTATATGATAGCTGATAGGCTTGAGGGGTTAGATGTTCTACCTGAAAAAGGAAAGTTTGACGATAGAAAATATTATAAAATAAGAAATCTTTTACTGATGGCTATGAAAGCATCTGCTTTTACAAAACATAGACTTATTGCCAACTTCCAGAATGAATTACTGTTTTTCAATGACTGTAAGGAATTGAATGAGGTAAGGATTAATTTGAAACAGAAGATTTTGGCGAAACTTTAATTTATTTGAGTGCGGTGAGCGATAAAAAATGGATAAAGATTTTTGAACCGGAATTTACGGAATATAATATCATTTATCCGGGAGAAAGAGCTCAAAAGATTAAATACGGAATAACGACGTTTCGGACCTGACGGTTGAAAAAGCACCGTGTAAACGTAAATCCTGTTACAGGTCATATTCTTAAAATAGTCGAAGCTTGTCCGAGCAATCGAGAGGCCCCGACAAACAGACTTACGCTATAAGGAAATCTATCTGTCGGGGCTTTCTTGTTCGCATAAAAAACTTTTGAAAAAAGTTAAAAAATTTTTTGAAGTCGCAAAAACCTTGAAAAGTTACCTTCTAAACAACTCTTTTTTGCATGCTTACAGTTGGTCGAGCAATTTTTTTCGTCTTAAATGACGACTAATAATGTCGATATAACAGAGTCTTTATTAAAGTAACGCTTTATTTTTAATCAGCCGTTTGCGGAAGGTTTTGCTGTTTGAAGCGTTTTTGTAATAAACAACATCATAGTGTAAGGCTCATTCACCGATATATTTTTTTATGAATTAACAGGAGAAAATATATATTAGCTGATTTTTGTGCTTTAAATGTATTAATACTTAACAAATAATAAAGTTTTTGTTAATATCAAAAAGGAGGTAATTGTGAAAAAACTATTGTGTGTTGTACTGAGCTTTCTTTTAATCGGTTGTTCGGTCGGTATGGCGGCATGTGATAAAGAAGATAAGAATAATGCCGGCTATGAGATGAGCGGGCAAGAGTGGGATGCGGCGTTTTCTGAGGAAGCATTTTCAAACGTAAGCGTAGTTATGACATTGGGCGAGGGACAGGAACAAACAGAACAAATTTGTAAAATCGTTATTACGCAGCAAAAATCCATGGTCGAGTTGTCCGTTATTCAAGACGATAACAATTGGACGGAAATTTATGTGGAAGAAAACGGAAAAACCGTACTTTATACAAGCGAATGGGGAGGTTGGTCGGAAACAGAGCCGCAAAAAACGGTTGAGGAAATTTTATCGATTTTCGATGTCTTCGCAAGTTTAAAGTTTGAAGACGCCGAGTATAACGAAACCGATAAGGCTTTTCATCTGACTGATGCCGGAATCCTGGTTAGCGTAAAATTCGACGATCAAGGAATGGTTGAAAGCGTTACACTATCGTCGGGTACGGTTTATCGCTTTTCTGACTACGGAAAAACCACGATTTTGATTCCATCGATTTCAGATATAACTAAAGATGTATTTGAAAGTGCGGTCAGGGCAACTGATTATACTCTTATTTCAGAAATAAAATATGCAGATGAAGATAAAGTTTACAAAGCAACTTTATGGCGCCAGAACAATTTATACCGCATGAATATTCCATACAGGATCATAACGGACGAACAAACATCCGAATATATAACGGACGACTATTTTAAGGAAGAAGCCGATGGGATATATATCTATAAATCCGCGAATCAGAATGTCGCAGAAGATGAAACGTGGGAAAAATTATCGGAATCGGATTATAATCTTTTTTTGATCAATAAAAATGCCGCCACAATAGGAGAGATAAATACGGATTTTTTCCCGTTATACGATTATATCCCGCAGTTGACGTATGACTATTTTATGGTAAAAGGGAATCTTCTTACAGCAACGGATGGTTTATTGGCATATTTTAACGGAATGAGCGCATATACGAATATACAATTGAATGCTCTGGTCGTTGAATTTCGCGGAAATAGTATATATCAGATCCGTGCGGAAGCGTTATACGGAGGAAAGGCCGTAAGCATGAAATACACTTTCAGCGCGGTGGGAACTACAGAAGTCAATCTTCCGAATAAATAAATTCAGTGCAGCGGAGAGCAGAACGGTATTCTTTTAAGATTTCGCAAGGAATCCAAGCTATTGCTTTGTTATATGGTTAATTGTTTTGTGTTTTGTTTGGAATGTAGGTGAGGTTTTATATTAACACTTAAGTATTGCAAATGCAATTTTAAGTATTTTTTTTGGCCTGAAAATTTTGCCTCTTTTCGAGGTGATTTAATGTGATGTGAGCTGTTTTGGGTACGATTTAGGACTTTTTAATTAGCTATTAAAAAAGCCCGAACGTTTGTCCGGGCTTTAGAGGAAACCACATGCCTAATTGTTATCAAGGACGTCGACAGTTCTGTTTATTTGAATGTATAAGTTTTTCCTTCTACTGTAATGCGATTGCCAGTAATTTCCGGCTTACCGCTCTTACAGGCACGCAGGATAACGTGTACGTTATCGTATTCTGCTTTCGGCATGTCGCCTTCATCGAATTTGTCTTCGTCTCCGACTTCGATTATCTTGAAGCCTTTGGATACCATGTATGACGAGAACTGCCAGAGTTTCTCGAAAAGTCCGTTGGAGTCCATGATGACCGAAAGGTTTTCGGTCGGGTGATACGCTGTAATTCTGAAATAGTTTGCCATTTTGTATTCCTCCTATGCGGCAATTTGTCTTATTTGTTTGTTGGCGTAAGGCAGCCATACTTTGTTGACGTAATGCAGAGTCAATCTGATTGAAGCCTATGCCGTATTCAAAGTAGATCCTGCCGCAATCTTCCAGCAGGTCGAATGTGTGAACGCTGATGCGTCCGCGGTCTGTCACGGCGACCGTGATCTCTTTCTTTTCTGTGTTGATGTCTATGAGGTTGAAGGTGATGAACTCTTCTCCGTCATAGAATTGGAATTCGCTCAGTTGGTATTGTTTCTTCATGGTCTTTATCTCCTTTGTTATTTCGCAAGTTTGAACCAGATATAGTAGTTGACTTCTATATCCCGTTCGTTGTATTCGACGATTTCGTAGTACGCGCCTTTGAATTCGTCCGTGCAGTTCATTACAGGATGGCAGTTTTTCACGCAAGGGGAAATTCTGATATACGGCTTGCCGGCTTTGCTGACATTTGCCGTAATCAGGTCTTCATCGGTGATGTATCCGATACCTGTAACTTTGGTGTTTTCGATCTTTCCTAACTTGGTGATCGAGTAGATAACCTTTTTCATTTGCTTCATATCTCCTAATTTTTTATTTTTGCCTTTCGGCAGTGGCTAAGGACCACTGAATGAAGCACGAATCGGTCAGCCTATAAGTACAGCCTCTAGGAAGTCAACGATAAAGAAAAAATTATTGTGTCGGTTTGTTGTGCTTGATTGCAATTACGGAATAATAAAAAACAGCCACACTCTTGGTCGAGTATGACTGTTCTTTCTTTTTATGGCTTATGCAATAATTTTTTCCGTTGACTTGCCGCTTAATTCCGTGGTACAACGACACCACGAAAGGCATTAAAAAATTAGTTCAAAGTCCTGCATTTCTTCAGGCGGCAATCTTATATGGTGTTCTAACGGGGTTAAATAAAGGTGCGTTTAATGGAGCTCCTCATTTGACAAAGATCGTGTTACCGAAAGGGCTTAAAGTGTTGGAAAGACAGAGTTTTGCATCTACAGCGCCGGACGAGATAATATTGCCGCAGGGATTGGAAATTATAGAGGTCTCTGCTTTTGGAACTGCACAAACAGGTATTCATAGTGTCCGATCAAACGTAAGCGAAGTAATTATATCCGATTCCGTTGTCTCAATAGATACCTCGGCCTTCAAGAACCGAGAAAATTTAAAGACAGTGGTAATGTCCAAAAACATCGAGTATATAGGATCAGGGGTCTTTTCGGGTACGGCTTGGTACGAAGCGCAGCCCGAAGGGTATATCTGTTTTGGCGATATATTGTACGAATACAAGGGAGATCTTCCGGAAGGGAGCATTGTTACCATACCGTCATTCATAAAGAAGATATCCGAAAGAGCTTTTGAGCAAACAAAAGGCTTAAAAAAGATAATTATTCCCGAAGGAGTAATATTAAACGGGGACAGTATATTTATTGGATGTTCGTCGCTTGAAGAAGCTGTGCTTCCGTCGGACTTAAAAGAACTGCCGGATTTTACTTTTTATAACACAGGCTTAAAAAGCATAACTTTACCCGATGGTCTTGAAGTTATAGGTAAGGCAGCGCTTGGATCAAACCGTAGCTTAAAAAGCATAACTTTACCCGACAGTCTTAAAGTAATAGGAAGTGGTGCGCTTTCAGGGAGCTATAGCTTAAATAGCATAACCTTACCCGACGGTCTTGAAGTAATAGAGAAGAAGGCATTCTATCACAGCGGCCTGACGGAAATCGTAATTCCGGACAGCGTAACGACCATCGATCAACTTGCTTTTGATAATTGTGTAGATTTATTAAGCATAACGCTTGGCAAAGGGCTTCAAAATATAGAACAAGATGCGTTTAAAGATTGTGTTGCCCTTTTTGAAGTATACAATTTGTCCGCTCTCGAAATAACGTCGGGGTCAAAGGATAACGGCGGAGTCGGGTATTATGCAAAGGACATATACGATACGTTATCCGCGGCGAG
>USEG01000003.1 GCA_900553555.1 uncultured Clostridia bacterium | reverse complement strand
CGCCACCGCCAATATCGACGTTCCGTCGCCGTTTGTAAGCACCGCTTTGTCCTGCGCCGCCGCCAAATTGCCGTTGGCGGAATTTACTTCAAACGTCGTAACCGCCGAGCCGGCAAAAACCGCGCCCTCTATTGCGTCTATTGCGCAGTTTGCGGGAATATTGACGGTTGTAAGCACCGCGCAATCGGCAAACGCCTGACGCGCCAACGTCACATTACCGTCGGGCAGGGTGATTTGCTGCAAGGCGTTGCAGTCGTAAAAAGCTCTTTCTCCGATAAGATCTATATCCGCGTTAAACTCAACCGTCGTGAGTTTTGGGTTTTGGCTGAATGCCGCAACGTCGATATACATCATATCGTTGTGTATCGTTACTCTTTCGAGATAGTCGCACTGGGCAAAGCACATTTCGGGCACGAGATTGGCGTACAAATCGACGGACGTAAGTCCCGACTTTATAAACGCGCCGTACGACAGCTTTGTGTCCGCGCTCAAAACCACCGACTTAATGTTGACGCAGTTTCTGAACATATAGCTGCCTGCGTTGCGAAGCGCCGTAAGGTCGACGGAGCTAAGTCCCGTGCATCCTTCAAACGCGCTTACGCCGATGGAATAGCATTTGTCGAGATTGACTTCTTTAAGCGACGTGCATCCGTAAAAAGCTCTTGCGCCTATTGCTTCCACGTTTTCGAGATTGACTCTCTCCAGCTTGCTGTCGTTGTAGAACGCGTATTCCCTAAGGTATCTTACTTCGCCTTTTATTTCCACTTCCTTCAATTCGGTGCAGTTGTAAAAGGCGTATTTTTTTATTTCCTCAACGGTATCGGGAATAATAATCTTTTTGATTGTATTGTTGGTGCCGGGAATTTTGTTTTTATCCCAGTCGTCTTCGTTTACTTCGACGTTGCGGTCGGTGGTGTACAGGCAGAACGCATACGCGCCTATATACAGCACGCCTTCGTCTTCGGGAATTTCCACCACGCCGTTTTCGGGGACACCCTTATACGAAACCAGTTCGTAATTTTCGACGATGAAGGGATCCTGGACGGCGATACGTATACGCGCCATAATGTTCGAGCCGGGCAGCGACGCCACGATGGTGGTCGAGCCCTCTTTTACCGCCGTAACGCGTCCGTTTTGATCCACCGTCGCAACGGTGGGGTTGGTGGACGAAAAGGATATGGTATATTTGTCCGCCACATACCACGGATCGAGATCGCATTCAAGATCTATTATTTCGCCCGGGTACATGGAAACGGAGCCGCCGGCAGAGGAAACAAAGGTTCTCGAACCCGTTTTGCCTATGTCGGACGTTCCCGCTGCGTTGTCGTAAGCGAAAATGGTGTCAAAATAAGCAAATCTCAGTGCTTTGACGGTGGAGTCGTTGACGTCGGACACTCCGTCGCCCGCTCTGGGGGCGGCGGTTGCCGCCAGCGTCTCCGCTTTAGCCGCCAATGCAGTCTGTTTGTTTTTCGCCATGCCGTTCGTTACGGTATCTGCTGCGGCCGTGGTATTGGGCATACTGCTGCGGGAGCGAACGTTGATGACTATGGTTGCCTGTCTTGTCGGCAGCATTTCGCCGGAAATAATTCCGCGTCTCAACACCGTTACGGTCGTGCGGCCGGGCGCAATGCCCCTTACAAGGCCTTCCTTGACCTCGGCGATTTCGGGATCGGAACTCTCCCACGTGAGATATTTGAGATAATCTTTATCGGGATCGAGCTTTTCGTCGGAAGACGCCAACAGTTCGGTAAGATCCACCACTTCGTCCTCGTAAACGGTGACGACGTTGATGGGGTTGCCTTCCATCGTGCCGTCGCTGGTAAACTTGAGGTCGCCGTTAGAGCCGGGCAGCTGGCAGACGTAGATGTTGGAATTCAACGCATAGTCGTCGATGGAGAATGCCAATCCTCCCGAAAGCATGGCGTCGTATCCCACGTCTTCAAGGTAATCGGTAATTTCAAAACGCACCGTGTTGTCCGTATTCTTGGAAGAATATACGGGAATGGGCGTATCCGATAACATAGTGTACGATGAATTCGATATAAACATTATCGGCGATACCGACTGCACATAGTGGTTGTCGTAAATGGTGAGCGTGATATAGTAGCGGTATTTTTCCTGCGTTCTGTCCCACTCTCTTTCGTATACGCAGTCGCGCAGCACGGGCGCCTCGTTGTCGAAAGTAAAGTCAAACGTAAACGTATTGCGAGCGTTTGTGGTGGCTCCGCCGTCGCCGTAATCCAGTTTGCCCACCATCTTGAATTCGTAAACGCGGTTGTTTACCAATCCCAATTCGGAAGATTTGAGTTTAAGCTGGTTGAAGTACGGGATAGGAGTGCCGCCGTTGGAATGAGCCTTTATCGCATTGTATTCGGTCTTGCTCCATATGACTTCGCCCGTCACCTTGTCGGTAATGGTAAAGTCCATTGTCTTGGCGTTTCTCAGCAGTCCCGCGTAAATAGTGGACAGACCGTCTATCGTTCCGAAGGAATCGGAAAGAGCAATGTGATCCATGTTGGCGGGAATGGGATCGTAGGAGTTGGTGTCGATGGTGTAAAGATAAGTGCCCAGCGGGATAATGTAGTTGTACATATACGAGCCGTAAGGCGTCGTCGCATAGTAGTCGGCTTTAAGCTTATCCTCTTCGTTTAAGGACGCGTCGTTTTTATCGCGGTCCACTTCGTAATACGTCGCGTCGAACATGGGCGCTTCCGTCCAGTCGCCGTAGTATGCAAGGAAGGGCACGTTAAGGTCGGTTTCTTCCTCGCCCTGAGCGTCCAGCTGCACAAAACCTTCGACATAATATCCGTAAGTAAAATATCTTGTAAAATAATCTTTATCCGCCTGAGTAAGCGTATAAGTGGCCGTCACGGGCACGGTCTGACCGGCAGGCACGGTAACGGTCATGCCGTTTACGGCGCCCGATACGGCGCTTGTAACGGTGGTGGTGCCGCCGAGAATATAGCCTGTCTCCGCGACGAAACGCTCGTCGGAAGTGGATATGCTTTCGGTCATGCCCAAAATGCTGAGATCATAAGTAATTTCTCTGTCCGAGAAGTTTACTATGTTAAAGTTCATCTCGTAAACGCCGGTGCGCTCGGGATCGTCCTTTAAATCGAGTTTTGCCTTGTCGCTGTCGTCGACGGAAACGTACGCGCCCGTGGAGACGACCTTTTTGAGGCTGGCAAGTCCCGCTCCCTGCTTACGGGGCGAATAGGGAATTCCTTCTTCGTCAAGCGCGATGGTCGCGGTGGACATTAAAAGTCTGTTGGTCATCGTCTTGACTTCGACGGCGCTCAAATCAGGGAAATTCTCCTTGACGTACTGACGAATGAGCACCGTTATGCCGCAAAGGTTGGGGCAAGCCATGGAGGTGCCGGACAATTCGTCGTACGCGCCGCCCGGGATGGACGATTTTATGTTGCCGCCGTGCGCGGTAATTTCGGGTTTGAGTTCAAGGTCGGGATTGGGTCCCCAGCTGGAGAAGTCGGACATGAAGGGTCCGGCCTGGTTGTCCGAACTTATCACGAGCGTGCCCGAAGAGCGTTTGGCAAGCGCGCTTCCGTTCGCCTTGCTTATAGAAATGGTGGGTATGTTATCGGTTTTACCGATGGTCATGCTTATGTCGCCTTCGACGTTGTTGTAAATTATGCAAGCGATGGCGCCGGCATTTTTGGCCTGCAACGCCTTGTCTTCGAATGTGTTGTCGCCGCGGCGGACAAGAGCTACTTTGCCCTTGACGTCGATGTTGGAATAGTTGACCCTGAGGCCTACGCCGGGAACGGTGACATATTCGAGAGTGTGGGGCGAGTTGTCGTTCATGTCCCAACCCATCAAGGTGTACAAATCTTCAAAGAAGTCGTTTTTCTTTGCCGCGGTGGCGCTGGACTCGGTGTAGAACACGACGTCGCTGCCGTTGGCGACAAAATATCTGCTCTTTGTTCCGCTGATGGAGGCAACGGACAGAGACGCGTTATAAGTGGAGGGCGAACCTACCGTAGCCGAATCGGGGTTGGTGGTCATGTTGGTGTTTCCCTGTTCGCCGCCCTGAGCCGAGCTGTAATCGTTGCTGGCCGCGACAATAAGGCTTACGCCCGCCTCGTTGACTTTGTCGTAAATATCGTTGATGTAGCTGCCGTCTTCTTCACGGGCAAAACCGCACGAAGAGCCCAGCGACATGTTTATGGCGTCCACGCCCAATACAACGGCGTCTTCCACCGCCGCAACGATGTCCTCCGTTTCGCCGCCTTGCTGAAGATCGGGGAACACTTTCATGAATACCAGCTGAGTATCCACAGCCACGCCCACGATACCCTTTTCGTCCGCGGTCTGGGCCCATTCGGGCGTGCTGCCGCCGATGATGCCGCCTACGTGCGTGCCGTGGTCGGAATCATAGGGGAATACGTCGTAATCTTTATCGGCGTAATCGTAAGCATACGGTATTTTTTTGCTGTAATAGACGTCGTTTACCTGCAAGCCCTCGGTGGTCTTTGCGGCATTGGTGTTGCCGAGAACCGTCGAAATGGTTTCTCTCGTCACGGCCAGCTGGTCGTCGGTCACGTCGGGCTGGGTGGAAAATACCGCATGCGAGCAGTCAAAGCCCGAATCCAGTATTGCCACCGACGTTCCCTTTCCCGTATAGGGCACGCTGCTGGAATTGAAAATACCCGTCTCGTAAATATCCACGATATTTACCACACCCGAAGCGTCGGTGCTTCCCGACGTTTCCTGCGGACGGTTGTAGGTATCGGACAAATATGCCGCCGATGCGCGGCTGACCTTGTCCATGTTTTTGAAATCGCCGTATGTGGTTTCGACGGCTATGGCGTTTGTAAGTGTGTCATAGCGGTACAAAACCTCTTCTATCATGCCTTTATCCGTCAGTTCGTCTATAAGCGCGTCCTGATTTGCGGCAAGCTTGGCAGCCTGAGCCTGGCCTTCGGGCGAGGCGACATAATCGGCTACCGTCGGATATTTGCTGCCGGCAAGGTAGGTATCTATGAGCGCGTTTCCGGGCAGTTTGATTATTGCGACAACGACGTCGTCGTCTTTATAGCCGTTGTTTTGGAGAAGATATTCGGCTTTTATCTGCGACGCAATGTCTTCCTGCGACAGTTTTAGGTCGGTGCGCAGAATCATCAGCTGCTGACTATCGGAACTGTGTTCCGGAACGGCGCTGCCGGTAGTCGTGCACGCGGCAACGCTCGCCAGTAAAGCAAAGCAGAGTAGAATCGATAGGATTTTTTTACGCATAATTTATACTCCTTGTCTATATGCCGTACATTATAAAACTATTTTGCGGCGAGGTCAAACGATGAACTTAGTATTGGTGAATATTTCATACATTTTTCACTCGTGACGGCTTTTTTGTAAAAATTTTCGTTTTTTTTCGTAAAAATACGGTTTCTTTCTTTCCCGACGTTTTTTATTCGGGCGGTTTTGCCGGAATTATTATAAGTAACGGCGTTTCGGCGGCGGGGTAATTGTTTATTGCAGCCACAGCCACATGAGCACGCCCGCTATGGCAAAACCTATGAGCACCAAAAGAAAAACGCGTCCGTAAACCCAAAATGCCGCCTTTATCGCTGCCCATCTTTCCTTACGGGATAAACCAATAGGTTCTTTATCCTTTTTCCCATCCGGATTGAGCCCGCTCATATCGTAAATAGTGCGGCCATCGTCCACGAACGCCCTTTTTTCCTTTTTTTTATCGTTTTTTTTCATTATAACAGCCTGCTTTTATCACAGCGCGTCGGGATTTTGTTTTATATATCCCTTCTGCACCAGGTTTTCGATGGTGTCGGTCGGGAACTCCGATGCGTCAAGCACTGTTTTTTGCACTCTTGCCGTGACGAGATTGTTTTTTTCCGCCAGCTTGTGCATCAGCTCTTTGGCATATCTCACGCCGCGCGGCGACTTGATTTTGACGCGTACCGGCACGGCGGCATAGCGTTTTACCGCGGACATATCCTTTGCCGCGTATTTTGTATGCTGGTATTCCTGCGGATCGAGCGCCAGATAAAGACACAGCGTCGCACCGCGTATCGTAAACTTTGCCAGCGTTTTCATGCCCGCGCGCAAAGACGACTGTTTCCAATGCATACGGTAGGTGACTTTTTTGTACGCCAACAGTTCGTTTGCCACTTCGCAGTAATACTGCTTTATGTTGTCCGGAGACAGCATGAGTTTGGCCGTAAACGACTTGTTGTACTTGCTGCGTATTCTCAGTCTGCCGCCGGCAAAAGGAGGCAACACTCCGGAGCCGTCCGGACCGACGGCGCTTTCGTCCTCTTCTTCGTCTTCGTCCTCGATATCGGCGCTCTCGTCGTCCTGCTCGAAGTCCTGTTCCTCTTCCTGTTCGGCGCTGTCGATGGTAGCGGCGAGTTCTTCCTCTTTTTCGGCGTCCTCGTACGTATCAGCGGCGGTTTCTTCCTCGGCGAGCACTTCCTCGGGCGTCTCCAAAGCGGCGTCTTCTGCTTTTTCGGGCGTCTCCTGCTGCTCGGCGGAGTGTTTTTTCTTTAATTTTTTCGCCTCTTCCTCGGCGATGCGCTGCCGTTCGAGTTCTTCCCACCGGGCGTCATATTCGCTGAGATTAGACATTATTTCGCTGTCGTAAAGATGGCACGCCACAAAGTGATTGGGCGAAACTTCCGCGTATTTGGGATCGACGAACTTGCATACGTTCATGCACGACGAACAGCGCGTGTGGAATTTACAGCCTTTGGGCGGATTTGCGGGCGACGGAATGTCTCCCTGCAAAATGATGCGGTTCATCTTGACGTCCGGATTGGGGACGGGCACCGCCGAAAACAACGCCTTGGTGTACGGATGTAGCGGGTTGTTGAAAATCTCGTCCGTGTCGCCCTTTTCCATCATATTGCCCAGGTACATGACGAGCACCGAATCGGTGATATATTTTACAACCGACAGGTCGTGCGATATGAAAACGTACGTCAGTCCCATATCGTTTTGCAGCTCTTTAAGCAGATTTATTATCTGCGCCTGAATGGACACGTCCAGCGCCGACACCGGCTCGTCGCAAATGACGAGCTTGGGTTTGACGGCAAGCGCGCGCGCAATGCATATACGCTGACGCTGTCCGCCCGAAAATTCATGCGGATAGCGGTCGTAATACTGGGGCTGCAAGCCGCACTTCTGCATTATGTCCATGACGTAGTCGTTCATTTGTTCTTTGGGAACGACTTTGTGCACCTTTACGCCTTCGGATATAAGGCTGCCCACGGTCATACGGGGCGGCAGCGACGAGTACGGGTCCTGGAAGACCAGCTGCATATCGGTGCGGAATTTGCGCATGTTCTTTTTGTTGAGCGAAGTAATTTCCTGCCCTTCGAAAAATATTTTTCCGCCGTCCGGCTCGTAAAGTTTTAATATCGTTCTGCCGAGCGTGGTTTTGCCGCAGCCCGATTCGCCCACGGCGCCTATCGTCTTGCCGCGCTCCAGCGTGAACGACACGTCGTCGACGGCTTTGAGATAGCGCAGCGGCTTACCCAACAGACTTTTTTCGATTACAAAGTATTTTTTTAGGTGTTCCACCCGTAAAAACTCATTCCCGCTGGTTTTTTCTTCGGCAAGGAGTTCAGTTTGCGTTTGTTCCATCTTCCTTTTCCTCCTTGTCGTACAGATAGCACGACACATAGTGTGTATCGCTTACCTTGATCTGCGGCGGATAGGCTCCGCTGCACTTGTCGATACATCTTTCGCAGCGATTGCGGAAATAACAGTGATCGGGCAGATTTATGGGATTGGGGACCTGTCCGGGAATGGAATAAAGCGGCTCGTTGGAGTTGGAAGTGACAAGCGGCTTGCTCTTTTGAAGTCCTATCGTGTAGGGGTGCAGCGGATTGTGGAAAATCTCGCGAACGGTGCCCTTTTCTATAATTCTTCCGGCGTACATGACCACTACTTCATCGGCCATTTCGGCTATCACGCCCAAATCGTGGGTGATGAGCATTACCGAACAGTTTTCTCTCTTCTGAATGTCGCGCAAAAGCTCGAGTATCTGCGCCTGAATGGTGACGTCGAGCGCCGTCGTCGGTTCATCGGCAATAATGAGTTTGGGATGACCGGCAAGCGCCATGGCTATCATGACGCGCTGACGCATTCCGCCCGACAGCTCGTGCGGGTAGCTTTTGTAGGTGTGTTCCGGCATGGAAATGCCCACCTTTTTCAAAAGCTCTATCGAATATTCCTTTGCCTTTTCCTTTGACATACCGGGATCGAGCAGGAACGACACCTCGTCCAGCTGATAACCTATCGTAAAAACGGGGTTAAGGCTGGTCATGGGTTCCTGGAAAATCATGGTTATGTCTTTTCCGCGGATTTTATACGTTGCGCTCGTGGGCATTTTTGCAATGTCGTAGCACAGTTTTTTGCCGTTTTCGTCATAACCCAGCTGGTCGGTGTTCATGCGTATCGAACCGCCGACTATCTGCCCCTGCGGAGCCTGGACAAGCTGCATGATGGACAAAGACGTGACGCTTTTTCCGCAGCCCGATTCGCCCACTATTCCCACGATTTTGTTCTTGGGAATGTCAAACGTGACGCCGTTTACGGAAGTAACCGTGCCGTTGTCGGTAAAGAAACAGGTTTTTAGGTCCTCTATTTCCACGATGTTGTTTTCGTCGCGCATCGTAGCGATATATTCGGACTCGTTGCATTTGCGGCGTTTCAGCTTTTCGTAATACCGCATTTGCTTAATGTTGTACTTTCTTATTTTGCGGCTTTCGCCTATGGAAATATAATTGTTGTCTTTTTTCTTCATGGCTTACTTCCTCGACTTGGGATCCATAGCGTCTCTCAGTCCGTCGCCCACGAAGTTGAAGCCCAAAACGGCAATGACTATCATAATACCGGCGGGCAGCCACATATTGAGATGGTAATTTAGTACCTGCGGGTCGTTGGCGGTGGATATCATGGTTCCCCATGCGGCTTTGGGCAGCTGAACGCCCAGGCCGAGATAACTAAGGGTAGATTCATAAAGTATTACGCTGCCCAGTCCCAGCGTCATGGCGACTATAAGCTGCGGCATGACATTGGGAATAAGATGCTTGAATATTTTCCGCGCTGTGGAAAAGCCCATGACTTCCGTCGCGGTAATGTACTCCTGTTCGCGCAGGGACAATATCTGCCCGCGCACCAATCGCGCAATACCGCTCCAGCTGAACAGCGTTATCATGACCATCAATATATATATTCGCTGGTCGGCGGTTAGCTGCCACGAGTCTATTACCGCCGAGGCGATCAGCAGTATGGGCAACGTGGGTATACAGTTGAATATATCCACGATACGCATGATCAGGTTGTCCACCCATTCGCCGTAATATCCGGCGATTCCGCCCAGCACAATTCCTATTATCGTTTCAAAAATGACGACTATAAAACCTATCGTAAGGGAGATTCTGCCACCGTACATAAGTCTGACGAACACGTCCATTCCCTTGTCGTCCGTGCCCAGCAGATGATCGGCGCCGGGAGGCGCGAATGTGTTTGTAAGGCTTTCCTGCTGCAATTCCTCGATGACTTCGGTGTCGATGGAGGAATTTTCCTTGGGCGTATAGGTGTAGATATAGGTGTTAAGCGTGGTAGATTCGTCTATTTCGTCCTCGCCCCAGCGATTGTAAATAACCGGGCCCAAAAACGAAAAGGCAAACAAAAATACCAGCATCACTATGCCCACAATCGAAAGTTTAGAGCGGAAAAAACGCCTTAAAACCATTCTAATGGGGCTTATTTCCTTATAGGTAACTTCCTCTTCCACCGACGTCTTGAGTTCTTCGCTTTCCTTCTGAGTTGTCAGAGCGGTGTCTTCGGAAACGATAAGTTCCTTCATTTCCTCCTTCAAGGCAGTCTCCTCGGGAGGCAAATTTACGTTTATGTTATCCTTTTCTTCCATATTACACCGCCTATTTAGTGAGTTTGACTCTCGGGTCGACTATTGAATACATTATATCGGAGCACAGTGTGCCTATTACCGTCAGCAGCGCTAAGAACATATTATAGCCCATGACAAAGGGCAAATCGGCGTTTTTAAGCGCTCGGTACGCAAGGTTACCTATACCGTTGATACCGAATACCTGCTCGGTTATCATCATACCGCCGAACAAAGAGGGCAGTATTCCCGCCAGCATTGTGGCAAGGGGGATGAGCGTGTTGCGGAAGGCGTGCTTGTAGATGACCGTCTTTTCGGACAAGCCCTTTGCGCGGGCCGTACGGATGTAATCGGCGTTTAGCACTTCCAGTGTGTTGGTTCGCGTGTATCGCATCAGGCCGCCCAGCGACAAGATGACGCTTACCGAAATAGGCAGCACCAGATGCTGCGCCATATCGCCCAGCTTTTTCATCATTCCGGCAAAGGTTTCGGGATACGTTTCATATCCGAAAACAAGACCGTTTGACGGCAGCCAGCCCAGGTCGACGGCAAAGATTTTTATCACTATCGCCGCAAAGAAGTATGTGGGCAGCGACAAGCCTATCATGGTGAACACCGTGACGGTATAGTCGCGCACCGAATACTGATGCGTTGCGGAAGAAATTCCCAGCGGAATAGCTATAAGGAACTGCAAAATCGTAGCGATGATGGCTATGGCGAAAGACACCCACATATTCTGGCTTATTACTTCGTTTACGGGTTTTTCGTAAAGGAAAGAAGTACCCAGGTCGCCTTTGCACAGATTGCCTATCCATGTAAAGTAGCCGCCCAGAATGGCCCCCAGACGCTCCCATCCCGACGCCACTCTGTACGACACGGAGGTGGGCACCTGCGCGCCGCCGGACATGAGGACAATGGAGTATTTTTGAGGGAAACGCATCTGCTGCTGACTAAGCTGTTCGTCAAACGCGGCGTTTTTCTCCTCCGGAGTATACGTCGCCGTATAAGTGCCCGACATAAGCTCGGTTCGCACCTCTTTGCGTATTTCGCGCTCCTCGGTAGTAAAGGTGCCGTCGCCGTTGTCTATCTGCACTTCCTGAATCTGCACGGTATACGACACTTCATACAGTGTGAACGTGCCGTCGTCCTCCAGATCCAGCCGCTTATTGCCGTTGGTATAGCGACCCACTACCCATTCGTCGAATGTCTGGTCCGCCAAAATGGCATGGTCGTGATCGGCGGTCTTGACGTCGCGCTCGAAATTGCCGTATTCGTCCACGTCGATATTTAGATATGCTTCCGGAACATACAGGCCGTAAAGTTCCTTAAACCGGTCGAGGTCCTCTTGCGTAATGGTTCCTATCTGAAGCTGTGACGAATATTTCGTATCGATATAATCGCTGGGCATAAGTCTGACGAGCGTATAGATTATTATGGACACGCCCAACAAAATTATGATAGAGATTCCTATTCTTTTTATTATATATTTTAACATCTGTTTTATCGCTTGCGAAACCTTCGCATTTGCACCCTCCGCCTTTTTTTGTAGGCATAAACCCCATACGCGTTTTTTGAACGCGTACGGAGTTATTTGCCGGAAAATTATGCTACAACCAAAGAAACTTTATCGAGTCTGTTGGTAAGTCCCATATAAGAGGTAAGCTCGCTGTCGGGAGTAAACGTACTTACGTCTATCTTATTGCCGTTGTAAGCAAACAAATCGTCTCTCTGATAGGTGGGAAGCTCGATTGCCAGCTGCATTACAATATCGAGTGCGTCGCTGTAAAGAGCGGATCTTATCGAGGTATCTTCCGTCTCACGAGCTCTGTCTATTATGTCACTGAGCTCTTCCACAAGAGAAAGTTCGCGGTTGTACTTGCCGCCGATGTTCTGTTTGATTTGTCTGTAACCCCAGTTGAGGACCGAAGACGCGTTGGAATCGATGTGGTAAACCTGGTACATATCCGGGTCGATGGTAGACGACCAAGCTGCCGCCCACACCGTCAGGTCGCCGCTCGCCAGCTTTTTAAGAGCGTTCGAGTCGGTGGTGACGTTTATTTCAAAACCGCACTGATTCAAGAAGTTGCCGGCTTTGAACATCGCCAGCCATGCCGGGTGATCGGTTTGTTCGCCCGCGATGGTGAACGTATATTTAAGAGTGTTGGTTCCGTCGGTGTAAACGCCGCGGCTGTTGAGAGTGTAACCGGCGTCTTCGACGAGACCTCTTATAAACTCTTCCTGTTCCTCTTCGGTAAAGGTATCGCCCGCCTTCTTACCCTTTTCGGCAACAAAGTCCGCATATGCGGGGTTGACTACCGAAAGGTTTTCGGGTACGGGACCGCCTATATAGGGATAATAAGCGGTTGCGCCGTGCGGATAAGCCCAGCTGGAAAGCGACATCGAACGATAGATGGCCTTTGCCGTCGTTCCGTAATAGTTTACGCATTCCTGAGTGTTGATGGCGTGCATTATCGCCTGACGCACTTCAAGCGTCGGAACTTTGCCGGCGTTGATGCCGATGTATCCGTAGCCGCTTGTCTCTATCGACTTGTTGTAGATGCCTTCGTCGCGTCTTGCGTTGAGTTCGTCAATGGTTTCGGGCTTGGCGTTGGGTTGGACGAAATCGATTTCACCCGTATAAAGCGCGTTTAACATGGACGAGTTGGAAACCACCTGATAGTTGACTTTCTTGATGGTTGCGGGACCCATTACATAATAGGGATTTCTTTCAAAGTATATGACGTTCTGCGAGAGGAAGTCGCCCGACGTAATCTGGCTGGCGTTGATTCCGCCTGCCGCGCTGCTGGCGGCGTACGGACCCGCGCCCACGGGCACACCCACCTTGTTGGGATCTTTGACGACGTTGCTCATGAAGCCGGAATCCATGTACTCCACGCCGAAGTTTTCTTCGTAGTCGAAAGCCGCGATGTGTTCGGCGTCCGAATAATAATACATGGGAGCTATGCCGAGCGAGAAGTTCCAAATTGCCTTCGGGTCGACTTTTTCGATGGTGATGGAAAGCACTTCGTTGTAGCCTTCCTGAACGTGCGTTCTCGCCTCTCCGTCGACATATACCGGCGGCTGATAAGTGATGCCGTTTACGGTAACCGGCTGCGTTCTGTTGGCGAACTTGATACCCTCTATGTTGGGGAAGGTAAGCTCTCTGCCTTCAAAATATTCGGTCATCTCCGCGTTGGTGATTTCATCGAACAGGGTGGTGGCGGTGCCCCAATACTGCACGATTTCGGCGATATCGTTGGGCACCATGGCGTCGTAAACCTCCTGAATGGCGCGTTCCTTAGTCCACGTTTTGACCTCGGTGGGATCGGTGGTGAACGAACAGGTCAGTTCGGCTTCTTGTCTGTCCCAGTTGATGTAACCTTCGTTGTACAGGAACACTTCGACGTCCGTGGTGAACAAATTGCGGAATTCCTGCTCCACGCCGTCAATTTCGGCGGTGAACACGATATCCTCATAGGAGTTGAGCGAGTTGGAATAATCGGTCTCAAGCTCTTCTCTAAAGCGGACAAGGGCCAGATCGTAATCTTCCACGAGATGCTCGAACGTGTCGATGCCGGTGCCTTCGAAGCCCGCCGCGTATTCGGCAAGCGCTTCTCTCAGCATTGCTTCCGTATAGTTGACGCCGCTGTTTTCGTCGAGAATGGTGGTGGCAGATTCAGCCAAAGCCGAAATACGCGCCTCCGCCATGGTCTCGAATCTGTCGCGGAAGCTGTCCTGCTCTTCTTCGTCAGCCTCCTGCGTGCGGTATTCCTGCAAGCCCACTATGTCCGTCGAATAAATGGTGCTCGAACCGGAATAAACGGGATCGAGATAGACGTAATAGTTGAACAGTACGTCTTTCATCGACAGATAAGAGCCGTTGGAAAATCTTACGTTGTTTTTCAGCACGAAATAATATGTAGTGGTGTCGGTTTCGGCGTCGTATCTCGTTTCGAGATCCTTCGTGATGACGGGCTGGTCGTCGCCGTATGCCACTTTACCGTCCTTATCGTTGGTAAGCATACCTATCTGCGTCATGCCGACAACGCTGCTGTCGGTTCCGGATGTGGAGAAGAACGGGTTGAAGACGCCGTCCACTTCCAGCGTTGAAAAGACCAGCGTATCGGTTTCGTTGTCGTAGGTTCTGCCGGGTGCAGGTTTGTTGTTGCAAGCCGCAATACCCAAAGTCATGCTTAAGGCAACTGCAAGCGCGCTTGCTTTTGCAAAAAAGTTCTTAAGTTTCATGGTCTTATATCTCCTTATTGATTATCGTTTATTATTCGTTTTCTTCAACGTTTTTAACAAACGTGCAATTGACATTTTCCGTCACGCAGGCGTCGTCCATCTTCATATAGTAGGCGTTGGCGCCGCTGACTATCACAAAGCTCTCGCTCTCTTCCGTCATGTCGCCGGGAAGAACACGGATGGTGTACGAGCCTTCAAACGTAATGTTGCGGAATACGGAATCTTCGGCCTTAATGCTTATAGGCGAGACGATAACCGCCTGAATGGTTCTCTTGCCCGCGTCGATGACGAAAGTCACACCGCTGAAATTGACGTTTTCGATGACGGCGCCGCGCGTGTTGCCGAACAAACTCATGCGGTAGCTGTCGCGGTCGTTGATATCCTCGTCCGTGTTTACAAAGTACGTTTCGAAGACGAAATTCTTGATGGTGAAACCGTTGCCCATGAGCGTGCGGGTGAACATGCCGTTGCTGCCGAAGCCGCCGAAGGTGTCGCCCTTAAAGTCGATGTCCGCGGTAAGATAGATGTTTCTGTTCTGGCGGATGGCGGTATTGAGCTGCGACACATTGCCCACCATGGCATAAACGCCCTCGATGTACTTGACGAATATCTTTACGTCGCCCACGCCTTCTTCCGTCTCAGGCATCTGGAAACTGCTGTCCCACGGATTGCCTTCCTCATCGTAAAAACCGGGAATGGCGGTATAACCCGTTCTGGTGTCGGCATAGTTGTTGTAGTCGTCCGTAAAGCGGTCGCCGGCGGCAACGGAATACTGCCCCAACACCACCACTTCGCCGGTGGTTTCGTCGGTGTAGCAAATGGAATAGGTGTAAGTGCCTTGTTTTTTCCATCTTGCGTACAGCGTAACGCCCGCGGACGTAATGGTGTCGGTTTCAAAATTCCATTCGCGGTCGAAAACCACTTCGTCGTTTTGTTTCGAACCCGTGTACCAGCCCTCGAAATCATAGCCGGCGCGGGTAACTTCCTGATTAGAAAGCGAAGTCGGCGAATATATGAGTCGCGTTGTTCCTTCCGGCACTTCATAATAATGTGTAAACGGAAGAACGCAGCTGCGGTAAATACCACCGTTGGGGTCGTAAACGACCGCGGTATTTTGCTTTCGTCCCTGGCCGCCGCTGCAGCCGCCCATAATTCCGACGCACACGAGAAGCGCGATTATGACGGTTAATGCCGTTTTTTCTCTTTTCCGTTTAATCATATAAATCTCCTCTCTCCGTCCGAATTCATATTCGATTTTATGCGCGAATATTTATTCATTTTGCGAATCTTTCAGGTAATAATCTGGCGAAATCTTTCGTCACAAGGCTTTCACTAACAAAAATAGTGGCGAAAAAAAGCCGATTTTCGTTAAAAAAAGTCGTTTTTTAATGTTTTTCGACGACTTATTTTTGTAACGTTGCTTAATTATACAACTTTTAACGGGTTTTGTCAACTGTTTGAAAGGTATATGCAACGCCGCCGAAAAGGCTTTACGGTTGTCTTAGCGCACACGTGTGCGCCCCGACGCGTATGCACCCATGGTTATTTTCTGCCGGGAGCGCCGAATGTATGCACGTTTACCCGTGCCGAAAGCAATCTTTTTGCTCCCGCCGAAAGGTATGCGCCGCGCGAATATTAAGCATGCCGAATTTGCATATTATGCATTTTGCGTGAATATATTATCAATTCGGCGACGCGTGCGGACAACAAAAACCGTCGCTTTTTTTGCCGAATCCCGCAAAACGGCGCCGCTTTGCGCCAAAAAATTAAAAATTAGGCCGCATCGACCGGACGAAACGGCTTTTATGGCGCTTACGGGCGTTTTGTATATCGGGATATAACAAACATTATACACGCTTTTGTATACAAATGATGACGTTGCATTTAAAAATAAATGAAAGCGCGGCGACGATTACAAAAAACCATTGCGCCGGGGACGGGCGGGCGCTTACAAAAGGGCGGTTTGTAAAATTTACGTCAAACGGAAATATCCGATCGCGAAAAGACGTCTGCTGCAATAAAACAAACGAAAAGGCGCCGCGGGAAATAGTCATAGCGAGGTAAACCGATCGCGAAAAGACTCCGCGGGAAAGCTTGAAACGGGAAAAGACGGAAAACCCGTTGCACAAGAACGGGCGGACGCCTACAAAAAAGCAAAAAAGAGGACGCCCGGATTTTCCGAGCGCCGCTCTTTATGTCTTCGGGGACGTGCCCCTACAAAATTATTTGATTACCATATGGCAGCAATTACTTATCGGTGATGGTAAACCAGAAGTCCTGATAGCTTGCGCCGTCGATGATTTCGCTGTTGTTGTCCTGACGGTGCGACACGCCGAAGTAGCAAGGCTTGGACGGATCGTACAGCTGACCCAGCTTTTCGGTCGAAGGCTTGTTGTCGGCGCAGTTCTGACCGCCGTTTGCATAACGGTCGTATACGTCGATATTTTCGAAGCACAGCGTCCAGTCGTCATAGGTTATCGTGGTAAGCCCGTTCGTGTGCATATAGGTATTGGTGCCCTTTATCCACAGCGAGAACTTGTAGCCGTCCACTCTTACCTTAAACTCGAGATCCACCCACGCGTCGTCGTTGTGCGTACCCACGGCGGTGAAGTCGGACGAACCTTGCTTCTGTCCCGGGATAAATCCGCCCTTCCACAGCAGCCAGGGCTCGTTGCTTGCCCCAAGACGGCTTGCCCAGTCGTCTTTGAGGATAAAGCCTACCTGGTCGCCCGCGCCGAAGGTGTAGATAAGACGCGCCATTCTTTCGGCATCCGCCTGTTTGACCATGAAGCCGTAGAACGGATACTTCGCGCCCGACATGTTGCCGGTAAGCCTGTAACCGAATTCGACCACCTGCTCGTTGGGAACGAAAGTGATGTCGCCCATCGACACGTCGTTGGGATTGCCGTCGGCGGTGTGGGTAAGTCTGCCGTCAACGTAGTTGAGGCCTACGCCCACCACCGTCTTGAAGAAGCCTTCCGCAAACTTGTTGAGCTGATAATCCTTGCCTTCGGTTGCAGCGGTGATTTCCGCGGTTTCCTGCGCAATGAATTCCTTGGTTTCGACGGTCACGTTATACTTGCCGGGAGCCACGTTTACGGTATACTTGCCGTCGGTGATTTCTCCGACATAAACGGCGTTTTCGTTCTCGTAAGTCACGGTGCCGGTGACGTCATAGTATTCGGCGTACTGTTCGGGAATGGTCACGGTGCCGGATACCGCTACGAGCGCGCTTTGGGCTACCGTCTCCACTGCCGTAACGTTGATTCCCAGGGGATTGAGCGCCAGATATTCGAGCACATATTCGCCTGTTGCCTCAACGGCTTTCTTCTGTCCGTTGACGGTGACGGCGGTGACGAGATAGCCTTCCGCAGCCTTAACGGTGATGGTGGCCTTTTCGGCATTGGCGTAAGTAGCCTTGTCGGTGCTAATGGTCGCGTTTTCGACAGTCGCCAGATTGGGCGTGATGTCGGAGAAGTCTTCGCTGTAATAGAAGTCCTTCATCGTAAGTTTGAAAATACCGTTTGCGCCTCTCGCCGAGTTCCAAGAGGCAAACTGCATTACTCCTTCGGGCATAGCGGTGGATCTGCCGATATAGTAGTATCTGTCGAGCACTTCGGGTATGGTGGCGTAAACGTCGAGATTGACGCCGTCGCGCACATACATAAGGCTGAGCGAATACCATTTCTGGCCGGACCACAGCTGCTTCATGTTTCTGCCCAAAAGGTCGAAGACGTTGCCGCTCGCGACTCCCGCCTCGCCGCCGCTAAGACCTTCCTGCTGTCCGTTGGACATGAGTCTCAGGTTGTTGTTTTTGGACGAGTTGCCGAACTTATGCTGCAGATAAACGTCTTCGTCCATATATACCCATCTGCCGTCCTTGTCCTTATCGGGATCCATGGACATGCCTTCGGCGAATTCGTAGGTAAAGCCGAATATCGCGTGTTCGGCAATGCGTTGGTTCCATGCAATGGTCATATTCCATGCGTTCTGGTGCAACTCAAGGCTTTCGTACGGGTTTTCGGCTGTCTTGTCGTATTCGACGACAATGCTGGCACTGGTGGTCATCGTAGTTCCGTTGGCCTGAGCCTGGCGGAACGCATAATAGGTATTGATCTGTCCGAGATCCACGGTTTCGGAAACGATAATTTCCTTATCGAGAATTTCGGCATGGCTAATCGTAAGAACAGCGTCTTCTTTTAAGAGCGCGGCTTTGACGGTAAACGCGCCGTCTGCGCCGGTCATCGCGGTAAAGGTGATTCCGTCGGCGTTTTTAACCGCTATCGCCGCCCCTTCCAGCGGAGAGCCGCCCAGCATAATCGTGCCGGTGATGGTGCTGTCCGGTACGGTGGACACGACGACTACTTCGATTTCCGCGGTTTCGAGTATCTGCCACATGTTGGGCAGTTTGTAGCTGTATCCCGTAGCGGTAACGGTTGCGTCGGAAAGCACCGACTGGCCGTTGAACAGTATGTCGCGTACCGCGTATCCTTCTTCTGCCGAGATATTGAGCGTTTCTCCGTCGCGGGTGATCGAACCGTTTTCGATTTCGTCAATGACGAGATTTCCTTCGATATCGGTGCTCGCGTAGAAGTCGGAGATGGTAAAGCTGGAGGTTTTGTTCTGCGTTTCGTATACGCCCACGGCTACGGGACCGGTAGGCTTGATGCCTTTTGCGACCATGTCGCCTTCGTGGATGAGGTACCACTTTTCGCCCCACGCTTTGAGGCAGCGGGCATAGAATTTGACGGAGCCGTTATCGTAAATCATCGCGATGTCAAACGGGCCGTTGTCGATGTATCCCTGCGCGTTGCCGAGGAAGCTTACGGGCGGCTTTTCCACCGCGCCCCAGTTTTTCCAGTCGTTATAGGTCGAAGACGCACTGTCGCCGTAGACACCGATGGACGCCATGTTTCCGTTTTCGTCGACAACCATGAAGCACCAGCGGATGTATGCGTCGAGAACGTTGTTGTACTTGAAGGACGCCTTTACGATAAACTGCTCGGAGGAGATGCCGTTGTACATCAGTACGGTTCTCGCGGGAGTGGAGGGAACCGAAGTGTATATTTCGTTGCCCTCTTCGTCAAAGCTCCTTTCGAAAGTCGTCGCTGCGTTGCCCGTTACAATTTCGCAAACTCCACCGCTGTAAACGGCGCTGCCCACCTGAACGGAGCCTCCCATCATCGGCTTTTCAAGTTCGATGTCAAGGGGAGAAGAGACGTCTTCCACTGTCTTTATATAAGGTTTGTAATCGTTAGTCGTCACCGTGACGGTGTAGCTGTCCGCCGCCGCAACGGTAACGCTGAACGTGCCGTCCGCCGCCGTATAAGCATAGCTTTGTCCGATGGCTACGGGCGCGCCGGCTACAGGCGTTTCTTTATAAGTCACGGTGCCGGTGACAACGGTGTTGTATGCGCCGTCCGCCAAAGTGACGACCGCGTCAAACACTCCGCCGCCGAAGGGCACTTCCACATCAAAGGCAATGCCGTTTTCGGTAATGCGGTACAAAACGTCTTCGTCGTTTAAGGTAAGAGTATCTACTACCTTGCCTTCGGGAAGATCAAGCTCTACCGTGTTGCTGCCCATGGTAAGCGACTTCTCGTCCGTGATGTCGCCCGTGATGTTAAGCGTGGCGTTGAGCGGCGCAAGATACGAATCGATGACTTCGGCGTCATAGGTGTATCCGTAGCCGTAAACGCTTGTATAACAGGGGTTGGACATTTCATGTGCTAGTTGTACTGCCGTAACGCCGCCTGCAAGAATACGCGCTATATTGCCGTTGTCGGCAAAGAAACCGCCGTTGCAGGTGTAAATTCCGTCGGCGTTGGCGTACGCCATAAGCTTATTGGTTACCGGTTCGACTGGCACGCCGTCGGTTCTTTCACCCGTGAGGAAGTAATAGAAGGTGTCGCCCTTTCTTACTATCACTTCGGTGACTTTGTCGTAACCGTTGCCGCTGTTGCCCAGCATGTTGCCGCCGGGGAGCAGTCCTCTTACGTCGGCATTGGCCGAATGGCGCAGTCTAAGCCCGGTGTGGTTTAACATTACGGACAAACGGCCTTCTTCTTCCCCGGTGTTGCCAATCAGATAATATCCGAACGTAGGATCGGATTCCTGATTGTTTTTGGTAAGATCCTGCTTGAAGGTCGCAACCAGGGCAAAATCTTTGTCGCCGGGCGCGAAGTCAAGATTGTAGTGCAGCTGATTGTCTATTTTGGGCGTTTCGGTGGAAATAACGCCGTTTACTTCCGTGTAATCACAGTCTGAGAACTGACCCGTTACGCCCGCTGTGATCACATAATCGCCCGAAAGCGTGACGGTGTCTTCCTCATTCGCCACAAGAGCGCTCACTTCGAATGCCGGAATAGTTAAAAGCGTGATATATCCGTCGTTGCCGTCGTCAACGACATACGCTGCGGTATAAACGCCTTTTTGCAGTCTTACGGGCGTAGTAAGCGCGTTTTCGTGATAGGTGGTCTGGCCGTTTGCGTCGGTAATCGCCAAAACGATTTCGTCCTCGGTGTACGGCATTGCCCAGTCTACCTCGTACTGTCCCATCTCCACGGGGATGACGACAGTGTATTCCTTGATGGTAAGGCCGGTGACCTCTATCTTCATGTTTCTGTCGACTGTAACGTTGTAGTATCCCTCGCCGTCGGCTTCCAGCGTCTCCTGGCTTATCTGCACGCCGCCATCATCGTACTTGGTGACGGTGACTACTGCCGTGCCGGTGGCCTCTTCAAACGTATTAACCATAAACGTGAAGGGGAACTCGTATTCGACGCTTGCGGGATTGAAATCGGCGTTTTCGATCCACGCGTCGCCCTCGGCGTTCATGGCGAGATAATACATATTGTTGACATACAGCTCAACATCAATTTTATAATGTCTCGTCTGCTGAGTGTAGCAGGCGTAGAGCGTCATGTTGGACGTAACCGTCGTATCGAAATTGTACGCCGGTCCGTCTTCCGTCGCCGACCAGTGCGTAAACGCGTATTCCGTGCTCTCCGTCTTGTCTTTCGACGGCACTTCCTCTTCCGTCGCCGCCACTTTTCCGCCGTACAGCACTTCCTTCGTGTCTATCGTCTCTCCGTCCGCCTCGAACGTCACCGTGTATCTTTCTCTGTTGTAGTACACTTTGAGCACTAAGCTGCCGTCGCCCGCTATCGTGCCGCTCAGCACTTCGCCGACTCCCGTCGCCGCCTCAAAGCCTTCTTCCGCCGTCGCCGTCACCGTCGCCGTCGTATCCGTAGTACCCGTCTTTGTTTCCGTCTTGGAGTCGTCCTTTTCGTACTGCCCTCCTTCTACGGTCTCATAATAATATTCTACCGTGTACTCCGTGTCCGTGTTGGCCGTGTACTGCGCCGTGTACTGCGCGTCGGCTGTCACTCCTTTCGTGAAGTCCGCGTCGTTTCCGTCCGCGTCCACCCACTTGCCGGTATATCCCGGTTTCGCGGGCACTGCGGGAGCCGTTACCGTCTCTCCTCCCTGTACCGTCACGCTGTCGATTTCCGTCCCGTCTTCTCCTATGAACTTAACGGTATACTGTGTTTCCGTTTGTCCCGGAGGCGTGTTATCGCAGCTGCCGCAGCCGCTGAGCATCGCCACAGACGTTCCGCCAAACGCTATTACCAGCGCAAGCAGTAACATTGTCAGTTTCTTTTTCATAAACCCTCCTATGAAAAGTTTTTAAGACAAAAGCCTCTCTTTTCCGAAAAGTTGAAGAGGCGATTTGACTTTTTCCGCTCATCATTTCCGGTGACTTTTATCCTGTATGCTGTTATTATAGCACACATAATTTTCGTTGTCAAGAATATTTTTGTTTTTTCTTACCCGTAAAATTGTTTCGGCACAAATAAATTTTGCCTTTTTTATGGCATTTTTATGTACGCGGACGCATATATGCGGCAGACTAAGCGATTTTCGGCGTTTTTTTGCCGCACAACGCCCTTTTTCGCCCCCTTTTCTTTATATATAATATACCGCTATACGGCGCGGTATTTTAAAAGCGGCGGCCGGGACGGTTGCGGCGGAAAAGATTTCTTTGCGGCGATTTTCCGTCGGCGTCCTGCTTTCGCCCGAACGCGCACGCTGCTAATACGCAAAAAGGCGCCGATTTTTCTTAAAGCGCCCTTTTATGCCGGCTTTTTTGGAGCCGAATATTAAAATTCCTTTATAAAAGCCGCGCTTAACAGCCCTTGCGAATATGCCACGAGCTTTAACGGGCGGTTTACGTCCTTCATCTTTACGGCGACGGTAATTCTGCCCGCCCGCATGCGGCGCACCGGCAGATAAAGCGATGTGTGGTCGCTTACGTCCGAACCCGTCGAAAACACCGTTCCGCTGCCCGAGGCGCTGAAAGTCACCTCCGCGCAGGCGTCGGGCACTTCGCGACCCTCTTCGTCGACGCAATAGCAGCTGAAAACAGCTATGTCCTCTCCGTTGGGCTTTATGTCCGGCGTGTCGAGAGTAAGCTTGAGCGCTTTGGGTGTGCCGGTGGTTTCGCGCCGGTCAGCGGCCACCGCCGCTCCGTCCTTATAAGCTATCGCCTCTATACAGCCGGCGGCGTAAGGCACTTCCCATTCGCCGCGCCCGTACTTTTCGACGTCGCGCACGCCCGCGCTATCGCCGTTTACAAACAGTTCCACCCTGTCGCAGTTGGTGTACGCCGTAACCTTTATCGGCACGCCTTCCATGCCTTTAAAATTCCAGTGCGGCAGCAAGTGCACCATGGGCTTTTCCGTCCAATGCGACTGATTTTGATAAAACGCGTCCTTTTTTTGCAGATATAAGTCTATCGCGCCGCTTTGAGAGCACAGCCGCGGCCATATAGCCTCGCCGCGGTGTTCAAACGCTATCCACTGGTATCCGCCCATCATCCACGGACGGGAGGCGATAAACTTCCACGTGCGCTCGCGGTTGAGAAAATATTCGCTCGTATCGGTGTCCTCCGCCGGCAGAAACGCCTTCTTGTCGTCGGCGCCGAAATACCATCCGCGCGTCGTGCCGCACGCGCAGCATTCGGTGGACAAAAACGCCTTGCCGGGGTATTTTTCGCGCACCGCGTCTATCTTGTCCCAGTTGTAGTTTATGCCGATGACGTCCGCGTCGTCGAATATGGACGAATTGGCCGGAACGTCGCACGCCGCCGTCACGGGACGAGTGTCGTCCAGCGTCTTGACGAACGCCGCCAGATCCTTGTAGATTTTCCTGCCCGCCTCGGTGGCGAAATATTTTTCCTCGTTGCCTATCGACCAGAAAAACACGCCGGGACGGTTGCGGTCGCGCTTTACCAGCATCTCCAGCTGCGCCTTTCCTTCCTCGGTAGATTCAAACCATCGCGTCTCGTCCATTACGATAAAGCCGTTTTCGTCCAGTGCGTCCATGAGAACTTCCGCCTGCGGGTAGTGGCTGGTGCGGTAACCGTTTGCACCCATCTCCTTTAACAGGGAGACTTTGTAGCGGTGAATGTTGTCCGGCACCGCCTTTCCCGTAAGTCCGCAGTCGGCATGCCCGCACACGCCCTTTATCTCGTAGTGTTTTCCGTTGATAAACAGACCTTTGTCGGCGTTCATCTCGAAGTACCTGAAGCCGAAACGCACCTGGTTTTCGTCGGTAAGGCGCCGTCCCGAATACACTTTGACGCGCATGGCGTATTGCCGGGGACTGTCGGGGCTCCACAGCGCCGGGTCCGCCGCCTCGTGAAAGAGTTTAAGGTCCTTTTTGGTGCGGCTTTTAATTTTGCCCGTCGCCGCGCCGGTTGCAATACAATTGCCGTTTTCGTCGATTATTTCGCCGACAATGCGTACATTTTTGTCGCTGTAATAATCGTTTCTTATCGTTACTCTTGTATTTACGTCCCACTTGCCATTACTGACAAGCCGGGGACGGACGTAAATTCCCCACAGATCCACCGCCAGCGGCTGTGTCTTTATAAGGTAGACGTGGCGGTAGATGCCGGCGCCTTCGTACCACCAGCCCTCGTGCGAACTTGCGTCCACATACACCGCCAGAACGTTTTGCCCTTCCGTTTGGCCATAATCGTTTATATCCGCCTCGAAGGTGGTGTAGCCGCAGAAGTTATGCTTTATAAGGCAGCCGTTGAGATACACGGTTGCGTGCGTCGCCACTCCTTCGAACAGCAGCGTTATGCGTTTGCCGGCGTCCTCCTTCGGCAGCGTGAATTTTTTTCTGTACCAGGCGTTGTCGTAACGGAAAAAGCCCAGCGCCGGATTGTATTTTTCGTCGGGAACGTCGCCCGCTATATAGTCGTGCGGCAAGTCGACGTACTGCCACTTTTCGCGCTTATACTCGACGCTTTGCGAATAACAGTCGGGGTTGTCGTTATAAAATCTGGAGGCGGGACCCGTAAGCATGCGTTCGGTCTTCGCGCCCATATATGCAATGCCCTTGTAGGCGGGAAAGTCTTCGCCCGC
>USEG01000002.1 GCA_900553555.1 uncultured Clostridia bacterium | reverse complement strand
GACGAGGCACAGAATACCACCGACGAGCAGATGAAAATGTTTTTGACCCGCATGGGAGAAAACAGCAGAATGATAGTAAACGGCGATTTGAGTCAAAGCGATTTGCCTTCGCATATAAACCGCGGATTGCAAACCGCCATAAAGGTGCTTAAAGATATTGATGAAATTGCCGTCTGCACGCTTACGGGCAAAGACGTTGTTAGAAACAGACTGGTCAGACTTATAGTAAAAGCCTACGACGAGGCGGAAAAGCAGTCGGGAACAAAAAAACCAAAACTAAACGATTCACAATCGGAGATGGGTCAAGATGCAGAGTGAGTCTTTCAACAAAAAGCAAATGACGACGAGGGCAAAATTATTGTATATGGGCCTGATACTGCTGGGCTTGTATGCATTGATTCTTATTATCGCATACATTAAAATATTTGCTTTTCGCTCTGTTGCGGTCAACATGGATAACATGGTGATATTTACGGGGCTTGCCGGCGCCGTCTTCGGAATGTTTATTACGCTGATTGTTTACGGCTATATGAACTCATGGCATATCAATCTGCCGATGAGAAAGTTTTTTGCCATGACTGCGGCAATGTTGTTCGGATATATTCTCTGTATTTGCGTTGAAGATTTCAATCCGTACTATATGCCGCTTATGTTTACGGCGTTTTTGCTTATTAGTATTGTGGACAAGCGTGACGTTCTGATGTGCAACATTGTGTTAAACACAATAGTTTTTATTACCGTATATTTTGAACACGATCTTATAGACAGTCCGTATCGCTCGCTGGATTTTGTCGTTTTGCTGGGATTCGGATTGACGATGGGGGCGATTCTCGCCTATTATTTGTCCGGTGCAGTCACCAGAATTTCCTTCTTTGTGCGCAGTTTTATACTCGGCATAATAAACGTCGAACTTATGTATCTGGTGTCTTTGCTGTGGCATGGCTTTGATTTCGCCTCTTCGCTGCTGGCTTTGTCGATTATAAATTTCGGACAGATCATCATCGCCATAGCGTTACAGCCGGTTTTCGAGTCGCTGTTCGGACTGCTGACCAACGCAAAGCTCAGGGAGCTTACCGATCACAGCGCGCCGCTGCTTAAAAGATTGATTGTCGAGGCTCCCGGCACGTTTAACCATTGCCTTTCGGTGGCATCGCTTGCGGAAGTTTGCGCGGTGGCGATAGGCGAGAGCGCTCTTTTGACAAAAGCTTGCGCATACTATCACGATATAGGCAAGCTGACGGGACCGATGTATTTTGCCGAAAATCAGGCGGCCGGCGAAAATCCGCACGACAACATGCTGCCGGAAGTTTCGGCCGATATTTTAAGGAAGCACACGACTTTCGGATATGAATTGTGCAAGAGCTATAAAATTCCCGATGAAATAGCGGAAATTACTATTCAGCATCACGGTACACTGCCCATGATAGTGTTTTACAACAAAGCGAAACAACTCACCGACAGCGATGTCGATATACGCGATTATTGCTATAAGGGCGTGACTCCCCGCAGTAAAATCGCGGCAATCATTATGATATGCGACGCATCCGAGGCGGCTATCCGATCGATGGGAAAACCCACTGCCGAGCAAGTCGATAAACTGCTTAATACCATCATACGCGACAGGATCGACTTACATCAGTTCGATGAATGCGATATTACGCTAAAAGATCTTGAAATAATAAAAGAGACCATAAAAAGCGCCTATGGCGGACTTGTACATTCACGCGTTCGTTATCCGGAAGGAGATGTAAAAAAATGATAAAAGTCCGCACTCGTTACAATAAGTCGAATTTTAAAAAGCTCGCCGCGGCGGCGGAAGAGACGCTGAATATCACGGGTAACGTAATAGTCGACGTTGATTTTTGTTCGTGCGAAGAAATACGCGCTCTCAATAACGATACGCGTGGAATAGACAGGGAAACGGATGTATTGAGCTACCCGTTTCTTACTAATTTTTCGATGCCGTTTGACAAAGAACATTATCCGGACGATTATGACGAAAAAAATAAAGCCGTTGCTTTGGGCTGCGTAGCCATATGCCGCGAATTTATTAAAAAAGCCGCCAAAGAGGACAGCACCGTGTATATAAACGACGTATACCGGGCGTTTACACATTCGCTTTTGCATTTGTTCGGCTATGACCACGCGACGGACGAACAATATACACAGATGCACAATAAAGAAGACGAAATAATGAAAAAAGCGGGAATTATAAAATGAAAACGGGATTTATAAGTGTAATAGGCCGCCCGAACGTGGGTAAATCCAGCCTGATAAATGCGCTTGTGGGGCAGAAGGTATCTATAGTTTCACCAAAAGCTCAGACCACACGCGACAGAATATTGGGCATTTATACGGATGACGAATGTCAGATGATTTTCGTCGATACGCCCGGCGTGCACAAAGCCAAAAACAAGTTAGGCAAATATATGGAAGACTGCGTTCGTTCGGCAACGGGCGGGGTGGATATCATTTTGGTGGTTGCGGACGTGTCCAAAAAAATCACCGATAAAGACGTGGCGTTTATCGAAAGTTACTTATATTCAGCCACCCCCGTAATGCTGGTGCTAAACAAAACGGATTTAAGCAGCTACGAAAAGATATATCCCGTTTTGTCGCAATTGTCGTTTTTGCTCTCCGCCGACGGCACTAGGCGCGCTTTAAAAGAAATCGTGCCCGTATCGGCAAAAAAACAAGACAACATCGAAGAACTTAAAAAAACTATATTATCAAATCTGTCGGAAGGGGAACTTTTGTACCCGGAAGATGAAGTTACCGATAAAAGCGAACGATACATGATTTGCGAAATTGTCCGCGAAAAGGCGTTGATGCTTTTGGGCGACGAAATACCGCACGGAATAGGCGTTTACATTGAAGATATGAAGTATGATGAAGCGGGCACAGCGCATATAAATGTCGATATTGTCGTGGAAAAGCAGTCGCACAAGCCTATTGTCATTGGCGAGGGCGGACAAAAGCTCAAAGCCGTTGCAGAGGCGGCGCGCGAAGATATCGAAAAAATGCTGGACGCAAAGGCTTTTATGGAAATTTTTGTAAAGGTAAGAAAAAATTGGCGCAATGACGCCCTTACTATGAACGATATAGGTTACAACAGCAAGAAAAATTTGTAAACATAATTATTTTGCCTGTAAAATTTAAAATTTTCACATAATACATTCGGAGGTGATATTATGTGGTTCGGCAACAACATTCCGGGAGAATCTCCGTTTGGGGGTATGTTTACGTCTGCAAACGATTTTAACATGATGCAGCTTGCCAGCCTGGACGGTAAAGGCGGAAGATCGTTTTACGAATATTTCTTTATCGCCGGCCCCGGCGATGACATTTTTAAGTAAATTATGGAAAAAAGCATTACAGCGATTTTAATAAAGGCCGAGGAACGCAAAGAAAGCGATTATCTTGTGCGTCTTTTTTCCGCCGAAGGCATAGTCGTTGCCGTTTTACGCGGAGTGAGAAAAGCCGGTGCCAAAATGAAGTTTGCCGCTCAGCCGATGGCTTTTTGCGTTTATGAGCTGACGGGCAATAAGTTTCCCGTTGTGACGGGAGCAAGCCAGATAGAAGACTTTTCGTCGGTATGCGCCGATATGATACAGTTTACTTGCTGTATGATAATGCTGGAAGCCGCAGATTATTCGTCCGACGCGGTGGACTGCGCCGAAAGCTTTTTATCGCTGTTAAAATCTATCAAGACCATTATATACAGTTCTGTCGACGCGCGTTTGGCGGCAACGAAATTTTTACAGAAATTATTACATATGTCGGGTTTTTTCAGGCCTGAAAGGAAAAAAGGTCCCGTAGTCGACGCACAGTCGCTGTCCGCCGCCATAGCCGCTTCGTATCTTGACGAGCTGCCAGGTCTTGTCGCTGACAATGAACTGATAAACGCCGCGCTTAAATTAAATTTAGCCATGTTCGAACGATTTTTTTCCTGTAAAATAAATTCCGGACGATTTTTTTCATAGCAAAAAACACGAAATGCAAACGGTATTTCGTGTTTTTAATTTCTGTCTATAAAATTTGTGTTGTGGCGATATTGAGAGGGGGTATAGCCGGTCGTACGTTTGAAATATGTAATATACTGCTGTACGGAAGCAAAACCCACGCGGAAAAATATCTCGGAAGAATGGTATTTTTGTATAAGCGGGATAGATTTATAAATGCGTACGGTATTAAAGTAATTGGTAAAACTCGTGTAAAAGCATTTATTGAAAAGCCGTGAAAAATAGTATTTTGAATAACCGAAATACTGTGCCACCGATTCGATGCTGAGTGGTTCTGCATAATGCTGATCGACATATTTGACTACTGCTTGTATAAAGTCGATAGACTGTGATTTTTTCAGGTCGGTGACAAATTCAAGACATTGTAAAAGCCGTCCGAGCAGCATATTGACGTGCGCGTTTACAATAAAGCGGTTATCGTTTAAATTTTCATGTTTTTCGACAAGTTCTCTCATCTCCGTTAAAAACAGACTGCAGTAATTTTCGTTTGATATTATACTGTTTCTGACGCTTTTATTCTTTGTCAGTTCGATAAATTCGTCACTGTACTCGGACGGCAGCACGGTGCAGTATCCGTCGTTGTTTTTGTCGTACGGAAGATAATGTATCTGGTAAGGCATGAGAGCCAGCACGCAGTTGTGTTTTAGCACAACAGGTTTCAGATCCACATAAACTTCGCGGTCGGGACCTAAGTTGTAAATAAGTTCGATGGCTTTGTGGAAGTGCGCAAAAGAGGAACAGACATCTCTTTTGTAAAGCGAATAAGCATCTCGTATTTGTTCGTAAAACATAAGCGCTCCTTGTTTTTTATTTGCCGCTGCGTCACAATATTTTTTAATTGTAGGCCGATATCAATTGAAGATAAAGCAAGATTATAGCAATATTCTTTAATTTTTAATATAATAGCTTTAACAAATGCCGAAGTAAATGTTGTACTATAATTATATAATATAACAACGGTAAAAAAAATGCAAATGTTTTTTGCCGTTGTAAACAAGGAGGACGGAGAAAAGGTGAAAAAATTAAGTAAGTCGGCAAAACTTCTTATTAGTTTTGCTCTTTGTCTTGCCGTGGTGTTTTCCATTTTGGCTTTAAACGGCAATTATTGCGTTAAAGCCGACGGAGGCACAAAATACATCATCGAAGGCGATGTGCGCGTGCAAGTATTGTCCGAAGACGTGTTCCGTATCGAGCTGAAAAGTTCGACGGGCTTCCTGGACGATGCCACGTTGCAGATAGCCGGCAAGAATGATTATAGCGGCGCCGATTTCAGCGTAAAGACGGCAGGCGATTATCGCGTTGTATCGATAGGCGATTACAATGTGTACATACCGCTTAAAGCAAAAACGTTAAACGGCGTTTACGTCAAAGACATGAACACACGAAAAAAAGTCTGGACTTATACGCCGCAGGTCAGCAACAGCGGCGAGCTGCCCATGCCGGCATCTACACCGGAAATCTTCGCGATAAACGACAATCCCCGCATTATCGAACCGAAAAACGGCTATGCGCCGGGTAGTTCGGACGCTTTAAGCGGCTTTGTCATCGATGAAGGAGTGAAGGATATTTATCTTATAGCTGCCGGCGGCGATGCAAAAAAACTGCGCAGCGAATACGTAAAACTCACCGGCAGAACGCCGATGATTCCGCTGTCGGCTTTCGGATTGTGGGAGTCGAGATATTACGAGTATACCGAAGAAAGCGCGAAATCGGTGGTTCAGGAATACTACGATCACGATTTTTATCTCGATAACTTCGTCATCGACACCGACTGGCGTCGTTCTCCTTCCGACGCGGCGGGTACGGGTTATGAGATAAACACCGACCTGTTCCCCGATATAGCGGAATTTTTCGATTGGATGCACGAGCACAATCTTACGGTAATGGCAAACGACCATGTCAAAATGGCGGGCGGAGCAGCGCATGCGCTGTCGCCTGTGGACGTTGAGTACCGTACGAACGGACTTTTGAGTTTGCTCGAAAAAGGATTGGACGTGTGGTGGTATGACCGCAACTGGGGATTCGGATTGATTTCGCCCACATCGAATATAAATCGTGAGACATGGGGTATGTATATCTATACTTCCGTCACCGAAAAATATTTCGAACAGCTTGCAAAGGAAAACGGAGACGAATATCCCCGCCGTGCTTTTATAATGGCAAATGTCGACAACATTGCCAACGGCACTTACAGCAATATTCAAAACGTAATGTCCCACCGCTATCCCATTCAGTGGACCGGCGATATTTCCAGCACCGGCGCTTCGCTCGAACAGGAAGTCGCCAACATGATAAAGGCCGGAAACAGCGGAATTGTTTATGAGTCTTCCGATCTCGGCGGACACAACGGAAAACCGAAGAGCGAGCAGTATTTGCGCTGGATGCAGTACGGAGCGCTTTCGCCCATATACAGGACTCACGGCAACAACTCTATTTCCATGGGACGTACGCCGTGGAATTACGGCGAATACGAAACCGAAGTAGTACGCGATTATCTTTCGATGCGCTATCATTTACTGCCCGTATATTATGCGCTTGCGCATGAAAATTATATGACCGGTATGCCGCTTATGCTTTCGCTGGAATTTGATTATCCCGGTTATGAAGAATCTTCGAGACTGGACGAATATCTGCTGGGCGAAAACATTCTTGTCGCGCCCATAAGCAACAACGCTACGGTAGCGCCCGCCTCGGAGTTCAGCGGATTGCAAATAGCTTATTACAACAATATAAATATAGATATGTCGGGCAGCCCGGTAATTACCATGAATGCGCAAAACGTTGCTTTTGACTGGGGCAACAATGCTCCGGCGGCAGGCGTGTCGGCGGATAATTTTTCAGCGGTCATCACCGGTAAATTTACGCCCGCAGAGGACGGAGAATATTCGGTAATAAGCGACGACGGATGCCGCGTTTATATCGACGGAAAGTGCGTCGTTGACCACTGGATGGCATCGGACAGCGATCAGATAAACCTAGGTGTACAATTTACGGCAGGCAGAACGTACGATCTCCGCATCGAATATTACGAGGGTTCCGGCGGCGCCAAAATTTTGTTAATCAAAAACGACGGCAATAAGCGCACTGTGTTTATTCCCGACGGCGAATGGATAGACGTATGGACGGGTAAAACTTATGTAGGTCCGCAGACCATATCGGTTGTACACGGCAGCAATACTTCGCCGATATTCGTAAAGGCAGGCAGCGCCATTGCTCTTTCCGAGGATATGCTCAACACGCGCGAAAAAGACTGGAGCAATCTCGCGATCGATTGGTATCCCTCCACAAAGGCATCTTCCCGGTCGATTTTGTACGAGGATGACACGACCACCATTGCCTATCAGGACGGACAATACCGCGAAACTGCTTACGGTACGAGATATAACGCCGAAAACGGCACTATCGAACTCTATATCGACGCGGCAAAGGGATCATTTAAAGGAGAACGCGCCTTTACGGACAGAACGTGGAAGATAAGACTGCATGCTCCCAACGGATGGGGCGTTCCCACTGAAATTCTTCTTGACGGCAAGCCTGTGGACGCCGAATTTATACAGCGCGATTACAGAGCCGTTCCCTTCAGCTATAACGGCGCGGCGCCTGACGACGATGTGTACGAGTTTACTTTCACGTCGGCAATCAGTCAAGGTCACGTCATATCCGTTAAGTTTGCAAGCGAAGACAGAGTAGACAGACCCGCCGATCCCGAAGTCGATTCGTTTGATTTGGACGCCGTGGGATTGGAAAGCGAAGACGTCGATTTGAGCGGCAGAGGTGTGTTTGATTATGCAATTGCCACCTATGATGACAATGTAATTAATCTTACCAGATCTTTATCTGCCGTTAAGTCCCCGATCGGTCAGCTGCAGTTTAGCGGCGGACAGCTTAAAAATCCCGCCGACGCTTACAAATTTAAGTTAAAAGGCGAAGACGGTTATCTGTCAAAGGCAGTCTCTACCGTCAACGGCGGTAAATTTACGGCTACGGTCACGACGGAATCGACAGGAGCGTTCCGTATTTATCTCGGCGGCAACAACTCTACAGGTAAGCTTAACATATCGGATAATTTTGGCAACACTCAGACTATGAATATAAGTTCGCAAGAAAAGTACCTTAGAGCGATAGATGTCAATTGTCTTTACAGCGGCGAAACGACTTATACCATAACGTATTCTGCCGACAGCGGCGAGATTTACTGGTCGGGTATCGCGATAAAAGGCGACGAGACGACGTTTAGTCTTACGGAAAAGGAAATTGACCGTACGCACGGCATAGACTTTACCTCGCCTGTTTACAGCGATTACGCATTTTATAAGCACACCGACAACAACTGGGACACAGGCACATGCAAAGAATATAAAAAGCCGGGAGTGGAAAATTCCGGTATAGGGCAGCTTGTTTATACCGATAACGGCGAAGTTATGCGCCCGGTGCTCGACAACATACCTGTAAAAGTCGACGGAGAAGATTCGCTTATTCGCAGTACGATATATACGATTACAGGCTGTTTTGATCAAAACGTAACCGTCAGCGGCAAGGGCATAATACACGTCTTTATCGGCGGCTATAGATCTCAGGTGGTGCTTACCGTAACCGATCCCGACGGAATTTCGCGTTCGATTACTACCGGCAACACCGGCACCAATTTCTATCGCGACATACAGATCTCCTATGACGTGGACGCTCCCACCGAATATAAACTGCACTACGAAAATGAACCCGGCTTCGGAAATGCCGTATACTCCGGCGTTGCGATCCAGCCGTATGTCGAAAGAGATTACGATCTTAACGTAAACATGATGGAACTCGATTCAGCGGTGGATCTTACGGTTTCGGGCAATCAGGACTGGTATTATTTCAACGAGGGCAATGATAATCCCGGTAAATTCCCGGCGAGAAAGAATTTGCCCGAGTCCGACAGACTTATCAGCGATGTGACCCTTTCGCCTGGAGCGACATTGCGTCCGTTCTGGGATTACAAAGCGTATTTGTATTTCAGCGACGGCATAAGACAGGGTAACCCCGGCGCGGCGGATATTACCACTTGGTCGACGGCTTTGTTTGAGGGCGTTGAATATACTTCCGTCAAGGTAAACGGCGATACCGACTATATACGTCTGTATCTCAGCTCGTGGCACAACGGCGGTCTGCTTACTATAAAGGACGGCGGCGAAATAGTTTATCAGGACATTGTCATTTACTGTGCCGATGACGCGGGCCGCGGATACGGCAGATATGTCGAAATTCGCGTAAATACTTACGGACAGGAAAAAACCTTTGACCTTGAGTTGTGCAATGTCTTCGAAAAGGAAGGCACAAACGTCGCTCTCGTGGCGTTAGCGGTGGGCAGCGATGTGGCCGATATCGACAGACAGCCCACTATGTGCTCCAACTATACGATGCAAGATTATAGCGGCGGCGACGAGCTTGCTAAGGAAGGCGTAAAAGATTGGTTTACCTTCGGCTCTTCTCTTAATAAGCTTAACGGCGAATACTTCGGCACGGTCAGCGGCGCGGATATCAATAATTCCGGCGTGAAGCAGTACAACGACCTTAAAGTAAACGGAGCGCAGATAGACGGTCTTACTGCCGGCAAAAACGGCATACATGTCGACGTCATGCTAAAAGCCAAGGACGAAATTACCCTTACGCTTTATATGGGCACATGGAACGCAACTGCTGTAGTGATAGTTACCGACGTCAACGGAAACATTGTGGTTCGCGAATCTTTCAATGCCGGCGCAGACGCGCAATTTAAGAAGCTTACCGTCAACCTGACTTCGGCCGTAAACCAGACGCTTCGCGTCGATGTTTTGACAACAGCTCGCAACGGCGACGGCGTATCGTTTGTGGCGGCGGGAAATGTCCTGCCGGCAACCACGAGTTCGCATAACTATAAAGTCACCGTTTTAGAGGAAGCCACTTGCCAGAAGGAAGGACTGATGCACTATGAATGCGTAATATGCGGCGACAGTTATGATGAGAAGATCGAAAAAACCGATCACTCGTACGAAGACCAAGTCGTACCGCCCACATGTACGGAAGGCGGCTATACCGTTCACACCTGCAAGTGGTGCGGAGACTCCTATGCCGACAACGAAACCGAGGCTACCGGTCACGATTACGATGAGGAGATTATACCGCCCACATGCACAGAGCAGGGATATACCGATTATTACTGCATAAACTGCGGCGATAATTATAAAGACGACTATGAGGACGCTTTGGGTCATACGGAAAGCAACTGGATTGTGGATAAAGAGGCAACATGCACCGAGACCGGCGAACGCCATATCGAATGCGAGGTGTGCGGAACGGTACTTAAGACCGAAACCATTCCAGTGACTGAACACAGCTACGGCGCATGGACGGTGGTAAAACCCGCCACGTGTCAGCAGGAAGGCGAGCAACAGCGCGTATGCGAAGTATGCGGTGATGTTGAAACGCAAACCATTCCCGTGACAGAACACAGTTATGAAAGCGTAGTAACACAGCCGACATGTACGGAAGGCGGATATACGACTTATACATGCACAGTCTGCGGAGACAGCTATGTCGGCAACGAAACCGAGGCGCTGGGTCACACGTGGGACGAAGGCGTCATCACTACACAGCCCACAACGGATTCGGAAGGCGTCAAAACCTACACTTGCACTGTTTGCGGCGCGACCAAGACGGAGCCTGTTGACAAACTTCCCGGCGGAACTACTTCGGGTGACTCATCGGGTTGCGCTAATTGCAGTAGCAAAGCTTTGGATGGCAGCGCTATTGCGATGACTTTGTCGGCGCTTTTAGCAATGGCTTTTGTATTGCGCAGAAAGAAATAATCGACATTTAGCACATTGCGGTTAAATAAAAAAGCAGCTTGTCATAAGATAAGCTGCTTTTTTTAATAGCGTTTTATATAACGTCAGACGACGATGTTGACAAGACGACCTAAAATAACAATGATTTTTTTAGGCGTTTTTCCTTCCAATAAATCAATAACCTTAGCGTCTTTAAGGACTATTTCCTGTACTTCCGCCTGAGTTGCGTTAACGGGAACGACAATCTTTGATTTTACGCGGCTGTTGATTTGAACGGCTATTTCGATTTCTTCTTTTATAAGTTTTGACTCGTCGCAAACAGGATATTCGCAGTCCACTACAAAACCTTCAAAGCCGAATTCGTGGTACAATTCTTCGGAGATATGCGGCATCATGGGCGCGATTAGCTTGATGACCGTAACGGCAGTATTAAAATATTGTTTTTCCGACACGCAGCTGTCCGCCTTATACATTGCGTTAATCAGCTCCATAAGTCTGGCAACGGCGGTGTTGAATGAAAAATGCTCGAGGTCCGATGATATTGTCTTTATTGCGTAATTAAGGGCATAGTCAAGTTCTTTTTCGGCGGCTGCGTTAACAGTATTAACGGTATAGTTTTTGCTTTTTAAGATTGCCCGCTCCAATCTCTCGACGAAACGCGCAATAGATTTAAGTCCGTCTTGGTTCCACGGACCGCCTTCCATATATGAAAATCCGAACATAAGGTAAAGGCGCAGTATATCGGAACCGTAAATGTCTATATATTTATCGGGATTTATTATGTTGCCCTTTGTTTTGCTCATACGAGTGCCGTCCGGGCCCAGTATTACGCCTTGATGAATAAGCGAAATGAACGGTTCGTCAAAATCTATATATCCCATGTCTTTAAGGGCTTTTGTTACAAAGCGCGAATACAATAGGTGACTGCATGCGTGCTCGGGTCCGCCGACATATTTATCGACGGGCAGCATTTTATCTATTATGTTTTTATCAAAAGGCTGTTTGTCGTTTTTATTGTCGGGATAGCGCAGGTAATACCAGCTGGAACATACGAATGTATCCAGAGTATCCGGATCACGTTGTGCCGCAGCGCCGCAAACCGGGCATTTGACCGACATAAATTCTTTGCAGCTGCCAAGCGGCGATTTTCCGTCCGGGGAGAATTTGACGTCATACGGAAGTTTTACGGGCAGTTGGTCTTCGGGTACGGGGACCGCGCCGCAGTGCGGGCAGTGTATTATGGGAATGGGGGCTCCCCAATAGCGCTGTCTCGAAACCGACCAGTCGCGCAGTCTGTAATTAATCTTTTCTCCGCCGCGTGACAACGACGCCAACTTTTCCAGTATGGCCTTTTTTGCGTCGCTCGACGACATTCCGTCAAATTCTCCGCTGTTTACGCATATTCCGTAATCACAGAAGGGCAAATCGTCGTTTTTCCCGTCGGCGGAAGAAATGACGCGTTTTATTGCAAGATTGTGCTTTTGCGCGAAGATATAGTCGCGTGCGTCGTGCGCGGGAACGCCCATAACGGCGCCCGTTCCGTAGGTCGACAGCACATAATCGCCTATCCAAACGGGGATGCGTTCGCCGGTAAGGGGGTGGAGGCAGTATGCCCCGGTAAATACGCCGGTTTTTTCCTTTGCGGTGGAAAGACGTTCAATCTCGCTGGTTTTGGAAGTGGCGGACTTATAAGCGTTTACGGCGTCTCTGTACTGGGGCGTTACGATTTTATCTACCAGCGGCAGTTCGGGTGCGAGCACGACATACGAAACGCCGAAAAGCGTGTCGGCGCGCGTGGTAAACACATTGAATTTATCGCCGTTTTCGAGAGCAAATTCTATTTCGCCGCCCAGCGATTTACCTATCCAGTTTTTTTGCATTATTTTTGTTTTTTCGGGCCAATCCAGCTTGTCAAGTCCGGAGAGAAGCTGTTCGGCATAATTGGTTATGCGCAAAAACCACTGGGTCATTTCTTTGCGTTCGATTTCGGTGCCGCAGCGTTCGCATTTGCCGTCAACAACCTGTTCGTTGGCAATAACGGTGTTGCAGGAAGGGCACCAATTGACAGGCGACAGCTTTTGATAGGCAAGATTGTGTTTATAAAGCTGAATAAACAGCCATTGCGTCCACTTGTAGTACTCGGGAGAGGAAGTGTACAACTCGGCACTCCAATCGAACATGGCACCCATGTCCTTTAATTGACGTTCCATGGTGGCGATGTTTTTCATCGTACTGTCCAGCGGATGAATACCCGTCTTTATGGCGTAATTTTCGGCGGGCAGACCAAACGAATCAAATCCCATGGGCTGAAAAACGTCGTAACCCTTCATGCGTTTGTATCGAGCATGGGAGTCGGATAACCCGTAATTATACCAGTGCCCGAGATGAAGGTTGGCGCCGGAAGGATATGAAAACATCTCCAGCATGTAATACTTTTTCTTTTTGTTGTCATGCTTGAAATAGTTGACTTTTTCTTTTTCCCATATTTCATTCCATTTTTTTTCAATAGCTTTGTAATCCATATATAAAATCTCCGTTACGTTACTGTTTAATTATAGTAATTTTACGCGTTTTCGTCAACCGATTAGGCATTTAATGTAAAAGATTGTCCGTTTTAACGCTTTTTGCCCACTCGGTCGGAGTAAAATGTGTGATTTTTTTAAATATGCGGGTAAAGTACTGTACCGATCCAAAGCCCAAAACCGACGCGACCTGCGAAATGGTATATTGAGATGACGCGATGAGCCGTTTTGCTTCGTCGGTTTTAATGTTGTTGAAGTAGGCGATGACCGACATTCCCGTATCCGCTTTAAAGCGCGAACACAGATACGTTTTACTGAAATACAGTTTTTTGCTAAGCTCGTCCAAAGTGACGGAAGAGTATATCTTTTCCGCCAAAAGACTTTTAATTTGCAGGGTAAGCTCGGCGTCGGTTTTTGCTTTAATGACGGGATTATCGGCCTTTTTGCCGCGCATGAGCGAGATGAGAAGACATTCAAGATAACATCGCATCATCTGAACGGACCCTTTGGGAGCATCGGGTCGAAAATGCAATTGCCGCATATAAATTTCGTCGGGGGCATTGGTGCATGCCTGCGAAAATTCGGACAGAATATTAAGGAGTATTATCTGCTGCGCGCCGGAAAGTTCGACTTTTCTGTCGCAAAAGTAGTCGGTTTCGCCTTTTAGCGAAAAACTCACTATTACGGAGCTGGCATAGCCGACAGTTTTTATCGAGTGGAATTGATTGGGTTTGTGAAAGTATGCCTGACCTTTATACAGCTCAAATTGCTTGTTGTCGGCGGTGATTGTAATGCATCCGCGGTCTACGTACACAAGTTCCCAAAAGTCGTGTTTTTCGCCTTCAAAACAAAATTGACGCCCGTAATTAAAGTAATGCACGGTGTAAAAGGCCGTGACGCTGATTATGGGCTTTATAAGCGTCTTGACAAAATTTTTCATGTATATATTATACAACTTTTGATAATAATTCGCAAACAAAAACCGTCTTACAGCCGATATAAAATAAGCCGCGATACTTTTTGTAAGCAATTGACAACAAGCAAAAAAAGAATTATAATTAAATCACTAAATTACGGAAAGGGGTACAATATGTCGACGAAAAATTTTAGTTGCAGGTTCTTGCCGCAGGGAGAAGAAAAATCTATTACTCATATGTGTTTTGCCGCGCATTACGACGACATAGAATTCATGGCATATCACGGTATTTTGCAATGTTTCGGCAAAAACGACAAATGGTTCGGCGGGGTGGTGGTCACCGACGGGGCCGGCAGTCCAAGAAGCGGTTTATATGCTTCTTATACAGATGAGCAGATGAAAAGCGTTCGTTTAGTCGAACAAAAAAAAGCCGCGGTGATAGGAGAATACGGCGTAATGTATTGTCTTGGATATACTTCTTCGGAAGTAAAGCAAGGCGACAGAAAAGTAGTCGATAAAATAGCCGAAATTATTGCGGAAAACAAGCCTGAAATCATTTATACGCACAATCCCGCCGATAAACACGACACACATTGTGCAGTTGCGCTGCGCGTTATAGCGGCGATAAGGCAATTGCCGGTAGAGCTTCGCCCCAAAAAATTGCTGGGGTGTGAAGTGTGGCGCGATCTTGATTGGGTCAATGACGACGAAAAACTTTTTTTGGACGTAAGCGGTCATCCAAATATAGCCATGAGTCTTGCGTCGGTATTTGACAGCCAAATACAAGGCGGAAAAAGATACGACCTTGCCTGCGACGGCAGAAGACTCGCAAACGCCACATATTATGCCAGCCATTCCACCGATACGGCCGAACGTGCGAATTACGCAATAGACATGACACCGCTGATAAGCGGCGGAGACGTAATAGATTTTATAGACGGATATATCGATTCTTTTAAAAACGACGTCGACAGCAGAATTAAAAGACTTAAAGGCTAAAAGTTCCGGGAGAAAACAGGTGGGTGATAACGATAAAATTCCCGTTGACGATGCGTGCACAAAGCAACTGGCATTTTCCGTTGACGACGAAAACGATTATGAGCAGATAGAAAATATTTTCAGAGCGCTTGCGAGTGCGCCGCGGCTTGCGCTGCTGAAAGAAGTGGCGTCGGGGCCCGTAAGGATAAGCGAACTGAGAAAAAGGCTTAATATTTCCAATTCCAATTTGCTTTTCCACGTTGACATATTAAAAAAAGCCGGCTTGGTTATAGTGGAATATGAGCCCAGCAAAAAAGGTTTTGCCCAAATCGTATTCCCGGCGCATGCCACAAAAATTACTTTTGAATTGCGCGGCATCGACCAATTGCAAAATCACCCGAAGGCCTTTAGCGTCAATATGCCGGTAGGACATTATGTGGACATTAAAAGCAACGACATAGTGCGATATCTAAAGCCCGATTTGTCCATCGCAAAATCTTCGGAAATATTTATGCCGTATCACACGCAAGCCGTACTTGTCTGGTTTTCCCGCTCCGGATATGTTATATACGATTTTCCCGTAAACAAAGCGGAAGAAGACGAGATTTTTATGCTCGAATTTACGATGGAGATTTGCTCGGAAGCTCCGTTTTATAAAAACGACTGGAAGAGCAACATAGACTTTTATGTCAATGACGTCAAAATAGGATCTTATTTAAGTTACGGCGATTACGGAGATAGACGGGGAAAACTCAATGCCGATACTTTTCCGTACAATGCTACGCAGTACGGCATGCTTGTAAACATTAAAATTGACGAAACGGGAACGTATTTTAACGGCGTTTTAAGCGGAGAGCGAAATATATTCGATATTATAAAAACGCTGTCGCCATACGGCAAAATACGATTAGCCGTTGTTGTGCCCGAAGACGCCGAATATGTGGGAGGTATCAATATTTTCGGGAAAAGCTGCGGAGATTATCCCGTCGATATTGTAATGACATATTACATCAGATAGACTGATATAGATAATTTATGCCACTATATTTACTATAGCCATATACAAAAAATATATTGACAATCTGTTTTATTTCTTATATCATGAATATATAAAAATATAAGAGGTGAAATGATGAAAAGAATTATTTTGTCAATTGTTTGTATAGTCATGGCGTTTGGCTTTTTCGCTTGTAATTCTACGCCCGCGCCGCCGCAAATCTTGTCGATAGAAAAAGTCGGCAGCAGAGGGTCTACGGACAAATACGAGATTAAGTATTCGGACGGGGAATCTTTTTTCTTTGACGTGACTAACGGCAGCGACGGAAAATCGGCTTTTGATATTGCTGTCGAAAACGGCTTTATAGGCAATGAAACAGAGTGGTTGGAGTCGCTTAAAGGCGATTCGGGAAAAGACGGCCAGTCCGGGAAAGACGGCCAGCCCGGAAAAGACGCCCCCGTTATTACTAAAATAGAAATGACGGGACAAACTTTAGACGCGTACGTTTATACCGTTACGCTTTCCGACGGAAAAGAATACGATTTTGAAATCCCGCGCGCTTACGAGGAGAACAATGATATGAACATGATAGAAGTAAAGAAGCTAAACGAGACAGCAAACTATTCGCCCGTTGCGGCCGGCAACCGGGCGCTTGAAAACGCTGTTACCGTTACCGGGCCTAACGTAAAAGGCGCGCATGACGCTCAGTTTGTCATCGCGGACGATAAAGCGTATATCGTATATGAGGCAAACGATGTCCAGGCGGGCGAAAACAGCTCGTGGGACTATATTTATTGCGCTATGACCATTGTGGATATACAGACGAATAAAGTGGAAAAAATCGTGAAGTTTTCCAAGAGCTTGCAGCAATACGACAATGACACGCTTCCGAAGGGATGTACTTTTGTGCCGCGCATTGTTCAAAAAGACGACGCGACGATGAGAGTGTATTTTTCCAGCGAAGATCCCGGTAACCGGGAGTCGCATACATATTATATTGATTACGATATCACTTCCGGCAAGTTTGATAACAATATTTACAAGTTGCAGCTCATGACTCCTCAGGGGAAAGTCGATTTTACGCCGACAGAATATGTCAAACTTACGCAAGCGGCGGGCAACGCATGTTATCCCGAATCGCACTCTGCATATCTGTTTGATATTTTTGACTATGACGGCGTCAAATACATTACGCTTAACAATTTTGCAAACGGTCAGAATGCGTTGGCAAAGGTTAACGACAGCTTGGATTGCGTAGAAGTCATCGGGCATATAGGAGAGGGCACAACGGCGATAAAAACCACCGAATCCGCCATAATGTGCAAAAATGACGGGACATGGATGTCTATATTGCGCGACGAAAGAAGCGATTCGTACATGTTTTCGTACAGCGACGACGGTGTGAAGTGGTCGCAGCCGGCAGTAGACGACGTAGCTTTTACCGGATCGGCCACCAAACCGACATTGGATAATTTTTACGGACAATATTTTATGAGCTGGGCCGATAATTCGCGCTCCTGCATGAGGTTTATGACTTCGTCCGATGCCGAACAGTGGACCGATGTCGTAACGGTTTATTCGCCCACCACATTCCAATATCCGACGTTTGAATTGTACAATAACGAAATCTATTATACGGCTACTATGGGCAATAAGGAAACAATAGTATTCGGCAAACTGCCACTTAAATATGACAACGGTTGGTATGTCCGGCAATTGCCGCCCACGGACGCCGAGAACGTATTCGCAAACATTACGGGCTACAACCGTTATTCCGATATTACGACCAACAGAGACGGCACTAAATACGAGGCCTATATCAAGCGCGACGATAAAGGTATATATTTTAAGGCGAGAACTGACGTATCAAACAAGGGAGACAAGATATTCCTTATGCTGGATACGGATGGAACGGCGACAGGTTTTACGCCCTCCAATTTCATGTTTAAATTTCAAAACGGCGATATACAGTATCAAGGATACTATAAGGCAAATACAAGAGGATACGTAAATATTGCCGCATACAGTCAACTGCTGTTTACCCGCAAAACCTATCCTTCAAGCGCGCAAAACAAAGGAGTAAACGAAATTTCGCTGTTTATACCTTATTCTGCCCTTACAATTTTGTCGCCCGACGCAAAAGTGGACGCCGACGCGGACATATACTTTACAATATATGGGGCAAACGGCAGCTTTGAAAGCGACTCGTCGTATGAGGGGCATAATACCGTTTGGAATAGGCCGAGCACTTATCTGGTCTTGACAAAGGATAATGAGATTAAAATAAGATAGCGAAAAAAAGTCGATAAAATGGCAAAAATAAATCAATAATAACAAATAAAGAGTACTATGTCTGACATAATACTCTTTGTTTGTTATTTAAGTTTCGAAGCGTTATTGCCGAATTGTTCGATATTCTTTCCGAATTTTACTTTTGCGCTTTTTACCTTTTGTACGGGTGCCGGCTCAACTTTATACATACCTCTTTCATTCATATATCTGAAAGCGTCGTATTGATCTACAGCGCATTCCGTCATTTGCGTGTTGATTATTTTGCGCAGATTTTCGCTGTCGGTCTCGCAAAGAGCGGTGCCGTATAATTTTATAAGGTTTTTATGACTGCCCAATACGTCCGAAATTATATCGTAATCGTTTAATTTGCAGTTGTCGCGGGCGGCTTCGGTGTTGTGATTACAGCATGCGGTCGGACTCTTTTTCGTGCTTTTTTGCGTCTTAGCGGGCTTTTGCGTAGTTTTTTTCGTGGCCATTTTTTCCTCCTTATTCGTTGGCGTTGAGATAGTTGTAAAGTGCGATATAACGCGCTTTGTGGTTGTTGGCATACTTGCCGAGTTTTGTTTTGAGCGTAGGATCGCAACACTCGTCGACGTATGCGCAGCACTTTTTGTATGCAAGTTCTTCGCTGCCAAGCAGCTCGGACAGTTCTTGCAAAGTTTTTGTCGTCATTTTTGCCATATAAGATTTACCTCCGATTAAATCTACTTAGATTATTGGCAAAAAGAGCAAAAATATACATAATGCACGGCTTTGCTTGAAATTTCTTTTAATTGGTGCTATAATATCGTCATGGGTACAATAACTGAAATAAAGGCTCAAAAGCGCAACAAAAACAGGGTAAGCATATATGTGGACGGACAGTTTTTGACAGGTATGCAAAGTATTGTCGCGCTAAAGAACGGTCTTAAAACGGGCGCCGTAATAGATGAAAAGGACATTTTGCAATGCGTTCACGAAAGCGAATGTGCCGAAGCGTTTGACAAATGTATTGCGCTTTTGTCAAGGGGGCTAAAAACGCGCCGCGAAATACAAAACTATTTGAAAAACAAAAGCTTTACCGACGGCGTAATTGCCGATACATTAGATAAGCTGATAGGCTACGGATATTTGGACGACGGTAAATACGTTGACACATATATATCGGTTTATAAAAACGAAAGGGGAATCAACAGACTGCGAGTAGATTTGTTAAACAAGGGCATTGACAAAAATGTGCTCGACGAAAAATTAAACGCGCTTACCGATCAGACTGATGCGGCGCAAGCGGCGGCGGAAAAGTATAAACGCAGTCACAAAGATTGCGATATAGTAAAATTAAGGCGTTACTTATATTCAAAAGGGTTTACGTATTCGGTTATTTACGAAGTGACGGGAGAGGATGCCGATGATTAAAATAATATCGCCCGATGATTTTATTAAGGCGGCAAATACCGGCGATATAGACGAGTTTTGCCGTACTGCCGCTGAGAAAACATATGAAAAGCTTGTAAAATTACAAATTACCGCTAAAAAGACGGCGGTTGTTGCAGGTGACGGCATAACGGGAGGCGTGGCTGCGTATCTTGTCGGAATAATGCAAAAAAACGGTTGCGATGTCAAAGTTGCTTTTTTGTCTTCCGATAAAGCGGCTTTGTCTGCTGCGCAAGCGGGTAATGCCGACGCTGCGTTTGTAAACGACAAGACTTTTTATTCGGAGTGCGATTATTTGATTGACGCAACGTACGGCTGTTCATCACGTCAACATGATTTTAATTGTTTTGCAGGCAACAAAGCAGCTGAAATAATCTCGCTTTGTGCTCCTTACGGGGTGGACGCAGCTACGGGCGACATAAATCCAAATGCCGTAAAAAGCAGCCTTACGTTGGCGCTCGGAGGGATTTTTATCGGGCTGATTTTTGGCCGCGCGCCGGACTATATCGGAAGAGTGGAAGTGGTGGATATTCCGCCAGCCGTTAAGCCTTGTGCCTTTATAGCTGATGCCGAATACGTAAGGCCCGCCAAAAAGCTGCTTTCGTCGCACAAAGGCGATAACGGAAAAGTATCGATAATCGGCGGAAGCGACACAATGCCGGGCGCTCCGCTAATGGCATATTATACCGCCGCGGCGGCGTCGAGGTGCGGGGCCGGACTGGTAAGGCTGTGCGTCGGAGAGCGGGAAAAATGCGCTTATAAGGCGAGAGTTACCGAACAAACGCTTTTTTTTCTGCCGGAAAAGGACGGATATGTGTCCTTTGACGAGAGCATTTTTTCTGCCATAGCTTTGTGGAGCGATGTCATAGTTTTGGGCCCCGGTATGGGAAAAAATCCCGAACTGCCGCAAATGATAAGATATTTCTTAGAACACTATGATAAGACGCTTATTTTGGATGCCGACGCCCTTAACTGTGTGGCAACGCAGCCAAAGATTTTGCAAAGCCACTTTTGCCGTCTGATAATTACTCCGCATATAGGCGAATTCAAACGCTTGGCGCCGACGGTGCAACCCTATAATATAGAAGCTGTAAAAAAATTCGCTAAAGAGGCCGGCTGTGTATTGGTATTAAAATCCGCCCGCACCATAATTACGGACGGCGACAGAGTATTTGTCAATGTCACAGGTTCGCCCGCACAGGCAAAGGGTGGCAGCGGCGATATGCTCAGCGGCGCTATTGCGGCTTTTTCCGTAAGCAACGAGCCTTTACGCGCTGCAGTGTCGGCATGTTATTATATGGGAATTGCCGCGGAAAGGGCAGCCGAAAGCCTGCATAGCGATATAAGCGTTTTGTCCGGCGATATTATCGGGCAAATAGAAAATTACGGTTTTTGCGAATACGACGGACTGGTTAAAAATTTAATAATAGAAGATTTGGCGTAAATAACAAGAAATTTGCGGCTCCGGGTTGATAAAATCCGGAGTTTTTAATTTTACGACGTAATTTTACATATTTTGACAAAATTATGCCCACAATATCGGTATGCCGTTTGTCGGTAAAGGGGAATATTTATGAAGAAAATTCAAGTAACGCTAAAGGACGGAACGTATAACATGCTAACTAAATATGCGGAATTTAAAAATTTGCCGATAGAAAAAGTAGTGGCCATCTTGGTGGAAAAATTTGTGCCGGTCTCACATACAATGATATTGGAAGATATTATTAAAGGATATGAAGAAAGCGCAGGAGAAAATCTCGACTGGGCAAATCTTTAAGGGATACCGAAGATGGACATAAAGCGTGGCGAATTATATTATGCGGATTTAAGTCCCGTTCTTGGCAGCGAACAAGGCGGAGTGCGCCCTGTTTTAATAATACAAAACGACATCGGCAACAAATATTCGCCTACGGTCATCGCGTGCGCGGTTACAAGCCGTCTTAACAAGGCAAAGCTGCCGACGCATATCGAACTGTCCGCCGAAAAATACGGCTTGAAAAAAGCTTCGGTAGCGTTGTTGGAACAGCTTCGAACTTTGGACAAAATGCGTCTTAAAGAAAAAATTGGCAAGCTGGAAGACAAGAAAATGGACGAAGTGGACAGGGCACTGCTTATATCGTTGGGTTTTATTTAAAATATTATAGGGCGTCTTTGCGGCGTTATATATAAAAAGGATAAAATATTTTTTAAAACGGCGTTAATTTTGTTGCAATTTGCGCCATTTTGGTATACAATAAATTAGCAATGCAAAATCGAGGTGTAGCGCAGGTGGTAGCGCGCATGGTTCGGGACCATGAGGTCGTGAGTTCGAGTCTCGTCACCTCGACCATAAAACGGGCTGTTTACGCCCGGACGAAAAGAAACCGAATTACCGGTTTCTTTTTTTGTTTTAAAAACCTTATAATGTTGCGACGACATATTTTGTACAAGCCGTGAATATTTTATATTGAAATAAATTTCGGGGTGGCATATGCTGGAATCGCTTTTATCAGAGGATATAACCGCAGCGCTTAATAAATATGACGAAAAGCATATTTATGAGATTCGTATTCGCGACGATAAACCGGTAAAGATAAACTGCTCGGGAAGATATATCGAATTGTTTGATGGGGCAAAACCTCTGATTGCCGCAAGAGGCACCTGCAATAAAATTGTTACAAAGGCCTGCGATTATTCGCTGTATTCCGTCAACAATCAAATAGTTCAAGGGTATATTGCCGTGGAAAGGGGGATACGCATAGGCCTTTGCGGTGAAATCGTCAGGGAAAACAACGGCGTAAAAACCGTTAAAAATTTTAGTTCGCTAAATATTCGCATTCCCCATGACGCCGAAAACTGTTCGTCGGAAGTGTTTGGATATGTTTATTCCTTGGGTGCGGTAAGAAATACGCTGATTATAGCGCCCCCCGGAAAAGGTAAGACTACGATGTTAAGAGACCTGACGAGAAAAATATCGCGGCAGAATCTTAATGTACTCGTTGTCGACGAACGCAACGAAATCTGCGCTGTAAACGGCGGCATGGCTTATTACAAAACCGGAGACAACTGCGACGTAATTACTTTCGGCAGTAAAGACTTTGCGTTTTCTTACGGCATAAGAACAATGGCGCCCGATGTCATTGTTACCGACGAAATAATGAGCGAGGAGGATGCTTTGGCTGTGCTTATGGCAATGGGCGGCGGCGTACGCGTATTGGCGTCGGCGCATGCTCATTCGCCGGAGGAGTTTAAGACAAAACCTTTTTTAAAACTCTTATTGTCATCAAAATGCATAGAAAGATATATTTTTTTATCCGCTAAGGAAATAGGCAAGGTGGCCGGCGTTTATGACAGAGAATTCGGGAGAATAAAATGACCAGGATAATTTTTACAATAGCAATTACAACTGCGATAGGCTTTTTTATCGGAAAATACTTTTATTCGTCCTATCGGGACAGGCGTCTTTATTATTCGGCGCTGACGGATTTTGTAAGCACGCTTTCAAACAATCTGTCTTTTAAGCAGGAAAAACTATCTGACGTCGTATTGTCGTACAAACAAAAAACCAATAAAATATTTGCCGAGCAACTGGAAAATTTTTCCAATTATATATCAAACGGCGGCAGCTTCAGCATAACCTGCGACGCAATGAAAAAAAACAGCGCAATGGTGGAAAATTTTTTTAAGAACATGGGAACGGTGGATATATTTACGCAGAAAGAAGCCCTTAAATCATACCAGAACGATTTTGCCGAATGTTTAAAAAACAGCGTGCAGGAAGAAAAGAACAAAGGTATGATGCTGCTTAAAGTTTTTACGCTTTTGGGACTGGCGGCGGGAATAATGCTGATGTGAGGTGTGGGTATGGATATTAGCATAATTTTTAAAATTGCGGGAGTGGGACTTATTACGGCGATTGTCAGCCAGGTGCTAAAAAAGTCGGATAAAGATGAAATAGCAACGCTTGCGACTTTGGCGGGACTTATTATCGTATTGTTCATGATAATAAATCTTATTATGCAGCTTTTTGACGGTCTTAAAGAGATTTACGGCCTGTTTTATTCGGTATGCCCGTACTTAAAATAATTCTATTTGCGGTTATTGCGGCTTTTTGCGCTTTTTCGATACGCGAAATACGCAGCGATATCTCTGTCATTATAGGCATTGCCGCGGGAATTATCGTCGTCATGATGGTGGCCGATGTGCTGACGGGGGTAGGCGAGCAGCTTAAAGGCTTTTTTGGCGCGCACACCAATGTGGTTGAGCCCGTTAAGTCGGTTATAAAGATAGTGGCTATCGGTTTTTTGGGCGATTTGGCGTGTTCGGTAATAGAAGACTGCGGACAAAAGTCGCTTTCGGACAAAGTCGCGCTGGCAGTAAGGATAATGATTATCGTGCAGATTCTGCCGATAATAAGGCGAATTCTTAGTATAATAAGCGAGATTCTGTAAAATGTCAAAAAAATTGATAATAATCATTTTAATACTTTCGGCACTGGTGTTTTCTTCCGGTCGGCTGGTTGCAAACGCCGGTAATGAGCAAGAAGATGGCATGAATATCGAAGAGCTTATTGATAATCTCGATCTGTCTCAGCTGGATGCTTATTTCGATTCGCTGTCCGATAAATACGGCGATATTATAGGAGTGAGCGCAGGCGAATATATTAAAGATATAATAAGCGGAGAGAGAAAATTCGATTTGAACGTCGTTATTCAGATTATTTTTTCTTCCGTCGGACAGGCAAAAAACATGATAGGCATTATTTCACTTTTGGTCGCAATGTGTATTGTGTGGTCGCTTACATCAGGGATAGAATTTAAAAATGTTTCAAATTCAGCAAAAAAAGCTGTAAATATTGCGTGTTTAAGTATTATGTCTGTCATAATACTGTATTGGATTTACACTCTTATAGGCGATGCTGCGGCGTATTTCGACGATATACAAAATTTGTGCAATGCAATTTTTCCCGTTTTTGTGACGTTGTTGTCCGTAAGCGGCGCTAATGCGAGCGCGTCGGCATTGAGTCCCGCCGCCGCTGTTTTTTCAGCCGCGCTTATAGGCATAGTCAAAAATATTGTAATCCCGATAGCAATTGCCGTATTGGTTTTGTCCGTTGCCGGCAATTTGAGCGACGATATTCCGCTGGACGGCCTTAGAACGCTTTTGGAAAATGTCTCGGGATGGATAATGCGCACGGGCTTTTTTGTCTTTGCCGCTTTTTTGGGGACGCAGGGTATTTTTACCGGCATAAGCGATAACATTTCCATGCGGCTCGGAAAGTTTGCCCTTAGCAAATATGTGCCGATAATCGGCGGATATTTATCGGACGGGTTTAATTATGTTGTTGCGGGCAGTATCGTTATAAAAAACGCCTTGGGCGTAACCGCGGTGGTTTTGGTTTTTTTAAGAGCGCTGCCGATTTTTATTACCCTTGTTATGGCG
>USEG01000001.1 GCA_900553555.1 uncultured Clostridia bacterium | reverse complement strand
GTGCTCTTCTCGTCTTTTTCCAACACTTTGACTTTACACTTTTTGGTCATAACGCCGTCTATTTCCACACCCTTTCTCAGTTTTGCCAGCTCCGCCTCACTTATCGAGCCTTCGATTTTTGCAATATACGTTTTGGGGATTTCGTTACTCGGGTGTGAAAGCGCTTGTGCCAAATCGCCGTCGGTAGTCAGAAGAAGCAGTCCTTCGGTATCATAATCCAATCTGCCTATGGGAAAAATGCGCTTACCGGCATACTTTTCGGGCAAAAGATCAATAACGGTTTTTCTTCCCCTGTCATCAGCCATAGTACAGACATAACCTTTCGGTTTGTTCATCTTCAGATATATGTGCTTGTTGATGGGATGAACTATCTTGCCGTCCAACAACACCCGTGCATTTTCGGGATCGACGTCCACGGCAAGACTGGTAACCACTTTGCCGTCTATCGAAACACGGCCGTCCAAAATGAGCGCTTCGCTTTTCCTTCTGCTGCCAACTCCGCATTCGGCAAGATATTTATTGATCCTCATAACAAACCTCTGTATAAAAACTTCAACGTACTTATATAGTAACTAATTTTACAGAAAAAAGCAACTGTTTGTCAAAGTAAATATCTAATTTCCCGTTTTCAAATCCGCTTTCCGCGTTCTTGGGAACGACCCCCACGTCCGATATAATATATTCGGCCGGCTCGAAAACGCCTTTTTTGACGGGATATAATAATTCCCCGCAGGCCTTAAGAGCGATAAGCTTGCCGTTTTCATCTTTGCAATAGGACAAGACCCCTTCCGGTACGAGATTTTTCATCTCGTAATCTTCAAACGCCTTGTCCATAAGGCGGGCACACTCTTCAAACATAGGTCCGCAATTTAACACAACGGCAATTACCGTCATGCCGCCGCGCGTCGCCGCAGAAACAAGGCATCTGCCGGCTTTGATTGTATACCCCGTTTTTACGCCGCAGGCGCCTTCGTATGAGGACAGCAACTTATTTTTGTTGTAAATGGTCTGTTCCGCATCACCGCTGCGATGAGTGACATATTTTTTTGCCGAGACTATCTCCCGGAATAAATCATTGCGCTTTGCGGACGCCGTAATTAGGGCTAAATCTGCCGCCGTAGTATAGTGGTCATCGTCGTGCAGCCCGTGCGGATTGACAAAATGCGAACTAACTGCGCCGGCTTTTTTTGCCGTCTCATTCATCATGTCGGCAAATCTGGCGACGCTGCCGCCCGTTAAGATAGCAACAGAAACAGCGCAATCATTACCCGAGCGCAGCATTAATCCGTACATTAGGTCAATAAATTCAAGCTTTTCGCCGCGTTTTAGATAAAGCGACGAGCCTTCTATACCTACAGCCTCGGCCGGCACTTCGACGATATCGTGCATATCTCCTTTGTAATTCTCTATTGCGGTAATAGCCGTAACTATTTTTGTAGTGCTCGCCATGGGACGTTTTCTATCGCCGTCATTGGAGTAAAGAACGCGCCCTGAAGATTGCTCTATTACGATTTCGCTGTAACCGGTGGCGTTGACATTGGCAATGCCGACGCCATGTACTATGACAGACATAATACATAATATAGCTGATAATATAAGAATAAATACTGTTTTTTTCATTTTATTGCACTCATAACCAGCTTGACAACTTCGGGAATAGCGTCAATAATTTTGTCCATAGCCGGTTTGTCGCTGATGTTTACAAGCTTGATTTCTATGCCGTTGCTCACGAGAAATGCAACGGGAACGACCGACATTCCGGCGCCGCTTCCACCTGCGCAGTGAGCGTCGGCGTCAGGTGCGTCGCCGTATTCTCCGCCTCCGGTTACAAAGCCCATAGCTACCTTACTTATAGGAATAATAACTACTCCGTTCTCTGCTTTTATCGGGCTTCCCACTACCGTATCGGCGCTCACAAGACCTTTAATACTGTCATAGGCACCGCTCATAAGCTTTTCTATGGGCCTGGTTTCGTTTTCGATTATCATTTTTTACCTCCGTTAGACCTGCGCCGTTTTTACGACAAGCAGCGCTGCAGCCGTTATAATATCCGACAAACTTATATTTATTATGCTACAAAATACGACATTAAATTCACTGCCCGTGGTATATTTGACGTCCGCAAAAATATTTTCCGCACGTTTTTCTCGGGCAACGCATTGTACAATTCCAAAAAAAGCCTTTATTGCTCCAAACAGCAGCGACGACACAACCAATCTTTCTATTGGTACAGTCGCCGACAAACTGATTTTTTTGATATTAACAAGTCTGATTATTTCGCTCTTTTTTATTGCAACCAACACCTTTGCCGGGAGCGCTAAATCGATTTTATCGGTATCTATTTCCCCCGAAAACAACTCGTATCTAAACAAAAATATCTTTACCGCAGGCTTATTCTCGCCGCAAGCGATGACGCGCGCCGAAAAACCTATCGGAGCAAAAAGCAACACGCAAATTAAAATAAAAAAAGACATGATGTACATGCCTTTATTATCTAAATTTATATATTTTTTATGCATCATAAAGCGCTTTGTTTATTTCGCTGTTTGCGGATCTTCTTTATTTCCTACGATTTTCTGAATCTTTTCCCCTTCCAGAAAATCCGGAACTTCTTCCTCCGTTTCCTTGATTTCAAACTCGTTATATATACTCTCGCTCTCACCGCTATTCGTCTGACCGTTTACATCTCCCCGCTCTATGATTTTAATGGACTGCAAAAGCTGCTCGTAATCGGGCAGCTGGTCCAAAGACGCTATCTGAAAACGTTTCAGAAAATTTTCCGTAGTGCCAAACAGCAGCGGCTTGCCCACGCCGTCCTTTCTGCCGACCACCTCTATAAGATTGTGTTTAAGCAGCATCTGAACCGTATATTCACAGTTTACGCCGCGTATTTGCTCTATTTCCAATCGAGTCACCGGCTGCCTGTAAGCAATAATCGCCATGGTTTCCATGGCAGCGTTGGACAATTCCTTTTCTTTTATTGGGTTTAAAACGCAGCTGATAATATCCGAATAATCGGGGTTAGAGGCAAACTGTATCTTGTTATTATAGCGTATGAGCTTTATTCCGCATTTACCGCCGTATTTTTTTTCCAGTCGTTTTATTGCCTCGTTCAAATCTTTTTGGCTGACCTCAAGATGTTGTTTCAAGTCGTCCAGCGACAATCCGCTGCCCGACACAAACAACACGGCCTCCAACACTTCGTCTAATATTTCGTTATTGATCATTTTCTTTCTTCCTGTGCAAAATTATTTCTCCGAACGGATGATCCTGTTCCGCCGTAAAAAATTGATCTTTAAGCAGTTCGAGCATTGCCTGAAAAGTCGTTATTATCTCGCTTTTATTGTAATCGCTGTCAAAAAGATCTTCAAACTTAACGACGTCATTCAATGCAAAAACTTCTTTTATCTGATTTATTTTATCCTCCACCGTAAACCTGTCGCGGCGAATACTTTTCGTCTGATTGTCTTTTGCTTTTTGCTCGAGTTTTCCGAACAGCTTTTGCAATGCGCCCACCAAGCCGGAAATATTCATGTCGTTTAACACCAAACGCGGCTTTCCTACATGACTGTCCGGATCTCTGAAATGCAGACCTACCGTTTCATGTTCTTTCATTTTGACGCTGGCTTCCTTATAGAGTCTGTATTCTTCCAGACGCCTGATAAGCTCTCTTTCGGGGCTTTCTTCTTCCTCCTGTGGCGGCGCTATTTTTGGCAGCATGGCCTTTGATTTAATTTCTATCAAACATGCAGCTATCTCTATGAAATCACTTGCCTTTTCCAGGTCAAGCGAACTCAAATCGGTAATGCTTTGTAAGTATTGCTCAGTAATATCGGATACAAAAATATCGTTAACATCTATTTTGGAGCGCCTGATTAAAAACCACAATAAATCTAAAGGTCCGTCGAAATTATCAATTTTGACGTTAAACGAATCTGCGTCGTATAAATCTGTTCCGCTTATCGAATCAATGTATTTTTGTATGTCATCTTTTTCTTTCATGCCGACTTTTTATATAAATATCCCCCAAAAAAGATTGTAAAGCCGCATTATTCCCCCCGATATCCATTGAATTAACCACGAAAGCGGATCAAAATAAATAGGCAGAGAAAAGACGTCTCTTATAAAACTCAACGCGATCAATATCAGCAGTATATAACGGCTGTTTTGGCGCAAAAAACTCATGGTTTTGTTGGACGACGGCACAAAGCAATTCACTAGTCGATAGCCGTCCAAAGGATACAACGGCAGAAAGTTAAAAATGGCTAAATTTAGATTTATTACCACCATGTAAACAAAAAACGTATATATATAGGGGTACGGATAAAGCAGCAAAACAAACGGATAGCAGATAAATGCCAGCAGCAAATTCAATACTATACCGGCAAGCGACACAGTTATCATTCCCGTCTTGCGGTTTTTGAAATTGTTGGGATTTACCGGCACGGGTTTTGCATATCCAAACCGACACAAAAACAACATTAATAAGCCCAATAAATCAAGATGAGCCAGCGGATTCAATGTCAGTCTTCCGCTCTCTTTTGCCGTTTTATCGCCGTTTAAAAGTGCAACAAAACCATGTGCCAATTCGTGCAGCACAATGGAAATGATGACGACGATAAACATCAACAAAAAATCTATTATGAAATCTAACATTTTTTACTCCGCTACAAATTTATAAAATTATACCATTTTTTGAGCGTTACGTCAAACAATTTAAAGTTAAAAGAAACGCCCTTTTAGCGTTTCTTTTAACTTTATGCGATTACTTTTTTACCATCTTTTTGCTATATCGCCTATTATATCCATAAAACTCATGCGGTCGCAGCCTTCGGACGCCAATGCGTTGACGCTTTTTAATAGTTCTCCGTTTTCATAAACTTCAAATTTTCCCACCACATCGCCGACCGCAACGGGAGCTTCAACAGTGCCGGGCACAAAGCGCACGTCAATGGCGCCGCTATGGACATTTCTCGCTCCGAATCTATATATCTCACACTCCGGGACGACTTTTATGTGCGAAGGCTTGCCGTTTATTACCTCTGAAACGGTATTTTTCGCATCGTCAAACGAAAAGATCTTTTTGTTTTCAAAGTTTGCAAAGCCGTAATTAAACAATTTCGTAACTTCCGCATTTCGTATTTTGGAGGAAGGCGCTCCTATAACTACGCACAGCAAACGCGTGTCTCCGCGCTTTGCCGTCGCGCTTAAACAGGAAAGCGCCTCGGAAGTATATCCCGTCTTTCCGCCGTCGCATCCGTTGTAAAAACGTGACAGCTTATTTGTATTGGTAAGCGTTGTGACTCGTCCGCTCGGATGCAGAAAATCAAACGTCCATATACCCGAATAATCGAAAAAACGTTCATGCGTCATAAGATCGCGCGTCATCTTCAAGACGTCGGCGGCTGTCGAATATTCATTGGGAGCGGGCAATCCGGTGCAATTTACAAAATGAGTGTCATGCATTTCAAGCAATTGCGCCTTTTGGTTCATGAGCGCAACAAAGGCATCAACGCTGCCGGCCAAATGCTCCGCCATAGCTACACATGAATCGTTTGCCGAAGCAACTATAATGCTTTTAATAAGTTCTTCGGCTTTATAACTTGCTCCGGCGTCCAGATAAGCTTGAGAGCCGCCCATGGAATTCGCATTTTCGCTGACCTGAATTTCATCTTCAAGCGACAGCTTTCCCTCGTCTATGCTGTCAAAAATAAGATCGAGCGTCATAATTTTGACCATACTGGCAATAGGCAAACGCTTATCCTTTTCATTCGACGCTATTTCGGTAGTCATGTCAAAATCCGTTATGAGATACGATTTGGCATTTACTGACATCGGAGAACTGTCCGCCTTTACCGATACAACAGATGAGGAAATAATTGTACAGGCGGTTATAACAAACGCAATAAAGGCAATTAAAATCTTCTTTTTCATAATTAAGCTCCTTTGCCTTTATTTTTTGCAAATTTCAGCACTTTATGCGAACATATTCAAAATAAAAGAGTAGCCGATATTATCGACTGCAATACCGTCAACGCGATGACAGCTATTGCGACGGGTAAAGCGACCTCCTTTATAAGCGTTCTATCTCCGTTGAAAAAGATATTTACGGACTTTGTAAAGAGGTCTAAATAGATGCAATAAAACAGAACCACAATAAGCAATTCTATTATAAGCGTCAAAATAGCGGCGAAACAGCAGGAAAAAAAGAAAAATTTAAGTGCGCAAACAATATCGCTTATTTTTACTACCAGCCGCAAGCCCAGCAACAAAGGCCAAAACCGCAATAAATTGTAATTGCCGGTAGCGAGAAACAGCGTTATAAACGTCAGAGCATTCCATAATACAAGCATAATAAAATAGCCGTACCCTTCACGAAGACCTATCACCACCCCCGTAAACAACCCGGTCTTATAATATGGATTTGCAGTTTCATGCAACGCCAAGCATATGCCTATTAATATACATATAGCAAAAATTATCCCAAAAAGATAGTTTTTATCGCGATTTTTACGAAAATCATGTATTATGTCTGACATAATATTTTGAAAAAAGCTGCTCATATAATACTTTATGAACAGCTTTTATTTATTATGTATTTCATCAATCAAAATTTGTACAAATCTTTTGTTTGTAATTTTGCCGTTATCGGCTGACGCAAGAAAACCGTATTTTTCCGCAACAAACGCATTGTCGAAACTGCTTTCAATGGAATCGGAAATGCATTTTTCAACAGAATTGGGCTTTACGCCGCATTTTTCGGCAACTAAAACGTATATCTCGGATAAAGTTTTACCGCAGCCTTCGATCGCGTACTCCATTACATACAAAAGATATTTATAGCCTTTTTTATTGGGAAAAATATGATGGCATATCAACGCTTTTTTTATGTCGTCTTGTAACATAGCACCATTATACAACAATAATTAGTGCCGTTTTTAATATAATTCATCGTAATTTGTCCGTTTTTAACGCTGCCAATCGGCATAAACTCCATATCCCATTGTGGGATCGCCTGTAAACACGTGGGTAACGGCCCCTACTATGATGCCGTTTTGCACAATAGGACTGCCGCTCATCCCCTGTATAATACCGCCCGTCAAATCTAAAAGGCGGCTGTCTACGACTTTTATTATCATGCTCTTGTCTTTTTTGCTGGTTTGTCTGTATGTTTTGACTATCTTGATATCGTAATACTCTTTTTTTCCGCTTACGGCCGAACAAATCTTTGCATTCCCCATGGTTGCGTCGGCTTTACCACCCAACCTAAACGAGTCATTGCCATAATAATCGTCTATCATCCGCCCCTTTATGCCGAATTTACCGCAGCGGTCTATCATGCCCATTTTTTTGGATGTCAAACATCCTTTTATTGCTCCGGCTGCTCCTTTTTTCCCTCGAACAATTCCTGTTACGGCCGCCGAATAAAGCGTACCGCGGTCGCTTATAACATTATAGCCGGTATCAAAATCCACCACTTCATGTCCCAGTCCATAAAATTCTCCCGTAGCGGTTGTAAAAGTTATGGTTCCCAGCCCGCAAACACTGTCTTTGGCCTCCACTCCGAACATGCGCTTATTGCGAACCGCGTCGTAAAACACACACACTTTTTCTTCAGATAAAACTCCGTTGCGTTCAACCACAACTGTGACGCTTTCTTTATCGTGAAATTTATCTAAAATTTGAGCTATATCTTCTGCATTTTCGACGTTTTCGCCCTCTATCTGCCTGATTATGTCGCCTTTTTTGAGAGCGGACGCCACTTGCCAATTTCCCACGGCAGCATATCCCGTCTCCGTCACCAATACGCCGTTAAGCCGGGCCTCGAAACCTATAATATCCCCGCCTATATAAACAAACTCGGTTTCTTCGGCAAATGCCGTGACAGGCGACAGAATAATACTAAATAAAACAAAAACAAGCAGTAATGCTATAAAATATTTTTTCTTAGGGCAACTTGATATCATACTAATATTTTTTGCCCTCTTTTAAACATTATGCTTTACAAATTATGTCAATTTTATGTGTTTGCGCCCAAGATATAAATCTTTATGGAATTAAACTGATTTTTATACAATCTTACGCTGCTCCAATCAAACAGATCGTTATAATCCTGCGAACCGGCTCCCGCCGCCGTCTTAAAGCACGGGCCGTTTGCACTTGTCAATTCGGCTATAAACTCATCCGTCAGGCGGTAATATATTTGTCCGGTAGCACTGTCCTTCTCTTGCGTCATTCTGTTTTTTTGACTCATAAACGCCATGCCGTAAACCGCCGATTTTTTCAAGCCGTTTTCCGTCGCTTCTTCTCCGCTGCTGCGATATACGAGAATTTCAAAAGCAAACATACAGTCTCCGTCTTCGGGTGCGCACGCCGGGCAATGCTCGTTGCAGTACAACAATTCGCCCTCATGTACAAGCGGATTGAGCGGCAGTTCATGTTCGATATAGACATATTCGCCGCATTTTTCGCAGATAAACAAGGCGCTTCCCTTTGTGGCGCAAGTAGACGGAATGTATTTATATAATGTACCGTTTACTATTTCATCTTCTCTTGAGACGGGGTCGGAAGATAGTTCGTGTTGGGAGGGGATAAACCTGTATCCGGTGCTCTCACAACAACTAAGCATTGTTATTACCATGCGATTGGACGCCAATCCTGTCTTCTCGTCCGTCAAATAGTCGTCGGCATAGCCGTTATCGTACAAATAATTGTTTATATCCAGACAATATATATCTCCGTTTTCGTCGGCAAGCGCCGTCAGGTCAAAATCACATCCGTCATGCATGCATTTTAATGTATCAAAATGAACTATGTGACCAAGAAGACAATTAGAACGCGCCGTTCTGGTAAGATTTGGCAGCATGTGCCCGAGTCTTGTCCCCGCAATCTCTTCATAGCCGTCCGGGTTTAGCGTACCGCAGACACAACGGAAATATACGCGCGCATTTTCCTTGCAAGTTGCGCCAAATCTGTCCTTTTCTATATTGAAATTATGTTCTGTAAGTTCGCCCATCGGGACTTGATTACAGTTTTTGCAGTAATAATAACCGTCGCCATGCGAGCTGACGCAAGTAAATTCCGGCGCTTCATGCGGTTTGGACATAAAAACCGTGCCGCACAGCAAACAATGCTGATCGTTAAGACACGTCACCTCTTCGGGCCCGCAATTCAATTGATGCGGTATCGTCTCAATATATTCGCCGCATCTGAAACATTTATAGGCAATATCCTTTCTTTCACCGAACATATTATAATATTCACTGCTTAAAGCGCTGTCCGTAACGCAAGGATATACGCCGCCGGGCGCCGCATGTCCCAGTCTGGTACCGGCGACAACTTCCCGGCGCCTATCTCCGCACGGGCACTCGTAATAGCATACTTTGTCATCAACGCATGTCGCAGGCTCTTCGTCGACAATCTCGTATTGGTGGGCAGTCAGCTTACCCATTGGCCATTCACCGCAGGACGCACAATAATAAAACTCGTCGCCGTGCGTGCTGACGCAGGTCAATTGGGGCGCAACGTGCTCTTTGCTCAACATAACGCTGCCGCAAACGGTACAATACTGCGGATTTAAACATGTCACCTGCTCCGAGGAAATATTAGGCGTATGCGGTACTGCCGGAATATATTTACCGCAATCCGAGCACCTATAACAAATAGAAACGTTGGGATCGCCGCCGCTGTTGTGATATTCGCGCGTTAAAGCGTCATCCGTCATACAAAAGTATTTTACGCCGGAGTCATTGTGTCCCTTCGGCGGACTGTACTCGCCTTCCGACTGATAACCGCACTTTATGCACACCATAGTTGTTTCGCCGGCCTCTTCGCAAGTGGCGGTATCGCGCTGTACAAGCGTATGAGCTTCCGCCTCGACGCTCATTCCGCATTTTTCATGTAAAACGCACAGAAAATGCATTCCGTCCGCAAAAACGTTGCATTTGGCGGTGGAAATAAGATTATGACAATCCGGATCGGAATAAATATTTATTCCGTCGCGGCTGTAAACAAATCTCTCGGCGCCGTCAACGACGATTTTCATGGAATGAGCGGCATAATCGAGAACGGCCTCCTCTTGCATATAGCCGCAGCCCTCATTTGTGCAGAACTTATAGATAACGCCTTTCTCGCAGCAGGTCGCACTTTGACTTTCCGTCTTAAAATTATGTCCGGAAAGCGGCAAATCGACGCGGCTGGAATAATCGCAATATACGCACGTTTTTATCTCGTAACCGGCAGCGACGCAAGTGGACTCCTTCTTTTCGATATTAAAAACATGTTGTGCGATAATATCGGAATCGCGATGTTCGATTGATCCGCACGCCGAACACTTGTACACATCCACGAAAGGCTGACCGCACTGGACATGCAACCTGGAGTCAAATACATAATCATGTGCCAAAGGCTGCTGCGTCGTATATTCTATTTCGGCAAATCCGCATACCGAACATCTTTGTATTTTGTAGCCGCGATTATAGCAAGTCGCAGACACGTTTTCGACTGTAAATTCATGTTGTTTTACGGGTATATATTCAACTTCGGACGTCCCGCAAATCGAACATTTCTTTGTCATAAAACCTGATGCGGTGCAAGTGGACTCGACAGTATCGGTTACCGTAAACTCATGCTGCGTCCTATCCGTCAGCGCCGTCTCATAATAATCACACTGCGAGCACCTGCGCTTTATTACGCCTTGCGAAATGCATGTAGGTTCCACAACCGTCTCTACAATACTCAAATCATGAGTATGACAGTTGCAACTATTGTCGCAGGCGGCAAACGCCAACAGACTGCCCGCAAGCAAAACAACAAATAAAAATTTACAAAACACCCTTTTCATAACTTTTTCTCTTTTGTAATTTTTACCTCTAAATATATCAAACTGCCTCGCATAATGCGAAGCAGCTCGATTAACACATAATAAAAATTTAAATTTGTTCTTTGATTTTCGCGGCTTTGCCGGACAAATCGCGCAGATAATACAGCTTTGCTCTGCGAACCTTGCCGTGTCTTATCAATTCTATTTTTTCGACACGGGGCGAATGCAGCTGGAAAGTCCTTTCTATCCCCACGCCGAATGAAACGCGGCGCACGGTAAAAGTCTCTCTTACTCCGCCGTTTTTCTTAGCGATTACTATTCCTTCAAAGGCCTGCAGTCTTTCACGCGAACCTTCGACGACTTTTACATAAACCTTAACCGTATCGCCCACTTCAAACTGAGGAACGGTTTCTTTCATGTATTCCTTTTCTATCAATTCAATAATTTTGTTCATGGCTTACTAACCTCCTGAAATTACATTGTGTTCATATAGCATGAGCCACATCGGAACACACGAGCCAGCAATTATTATATACTAAAATGCAAACAAAATCAAGCGTTTTTGCGTCATTATCAATAAAATTTTAATTTTCACATATTAGAATATTCGGGCGACAAACGAAATTCCTGTACAAAATCCAAAAATCTGTCCTGTAATATCGCTTCACGGATACGCGACATAAGCCCGGTAAGATAAGTGATATTGTGCAGACTCAACAGCCGTCCTCCCAAAATTTCCCCTGCGTTGATTAGATGTCTTAAATATGCCTTGGTGTAATTTTTACAGCAATAGCAGTCGCACCGGTCATCAAGCGACGTGAAGTCTTCCTTATACGCGCCGTTTCGCACCACAACGCGGCCATTATGCGTAAACGCAGTGCCGTTTCTGGCAATACGCGTCGGCAAAACGCAATCAAACATATCTATCCCGCGCAGAACACCCTCCACAAGACAATCGGGGCTGCCAACACCCATAAGATATCGCGGATGCTGCTCGGGGTATAGCGGATACATTTCGTCCATAATTTCGTACATAAGACTTTTCGGCTCTCCGACGGACAAGCCGCCAATCGCAAAACCGCATTCGGCATAAGGAATTGTCTCTTGCAAAGATTTTATTCGCAGCGATTTGTACATATTGCCCTGCACAATAGGAAAAAGCATCTGGTTGTCGCTGCGGGGATATTTTTTGCACCTATCTAGCCATGAAAGCGTTCTCTTCATCGCGTCGTATGCCACTCGTTCGTCCACACCGTAAGGACTGCATTCGTCAAACGCCATCATAATGTCCGAGCCGAGACTGCTTTGTATTTCCATCGACTTTTCCGGCGTGATCATATGTCTGCTGCCGTCGATATGCGAGTTGAACATAACGCCTTCCGCCGTAATCTTATTTATTTTTGCCAGCGAAAAGACCTGAAAGCCTCCGCTGTCCGTCAATATCGGCTTGTGCCAATTCATAAACTTGTGCAGACCGCCCGCTCTTTCAATCAGTTTGTGACCGGGACGCATATAAAGATGATACGTATTTGACAATATTATCTGAGCGCCCGCCTCTTCGACTTCGTAAGGAGCAAGCGACTTTACCGTAGCCTGCGTCCCCACCGGCATAAAAACCGGAGTTATTATCTTGCCGTGCGGAGTGGTCAGCTCGCCTACTCTTGCCCCCGACTGCTTACATTTGTGAATTACTCTATATTCGAATTTACTCATATTAAAAGTGTTGCATCTCCGAAACTGAAAAATCTATACTTTTGTTTCACCGCGTATTCATACATCCTTAGCGTGTTTTCTTTCCCGATAAACGCCGAAACAAGCATTATAAGCGTAGACTCGGGCAGATGGAAATTCGTAATCAAGGCGTCAACCATTTGAAATTTATACGGCGGGTAAATAAAAATATCCGTAAAACCGCTTAAAACCTGCAATTTTCCGTCGGAAACGGCACTCTCAAGTACTCTGACAGACGTAGTACCTACCGCAATAATGCGACGTCCCTCCTGTTTGGCTTTATTTATTCTATCGGCCGCGTCCTGTGTAACGCTAAAATATTCGCTGTGCATTTTATGCTTTGTTATATCGTCGGTTTTGACCGGTCGGAAAGTTCCTAATCCCACATGCAACAAAACTTTTACTATCTCCACTCCCTTTTCTTTAATTTTATCCAACAATCGAGTGGTAAAATGCAGTCCGGCGGTCGGAGCGGCACTCGATCCTGCCTCATGAGCATAAACCGTCTGATATCTGTCGTTATCCTTTAATTTCTCGTGAATGTAATGCGGCAGCGGCATCTCGCCGATTTTTCGCAGAATTTCTTCGAAAACGCCGCTGAAAATAAAACGCACATTGCGTATGCCGTCCTCTCCGCAGGACAAGACTTCGGCTTTTAACTCGTCGGAAAAAACTATCACCGCCCCGGGAAGAGCCTTTCTTGCCGGCTTTACCAAAACCTCCCAATCGGTCATATTGATGCGCTTATGCAATAAAAATTCTATTTTACCGCCGCTGTTTTCCTTGTGCCCGTAAATACGCGCCGGCAAAACCTTGGTGTCGTTTATTACCAAAACATCTCCCGGCAACAGATAATCGACTATATCATAAAAATGTTTGTCCTCTATTTGCGCCGTATCTTTGTGATACACGAGCATGCGAGCGCTGTCACGAGGTTCAACGGGCGTCTGAGCTATCAATTCCTGCGGTAAATCATAATAAAAATCACTTGTTTTCATTGTTTATCCCCGGGATATTCCAATCCCAAATGTAAGTATGCGTCTTTCATGCAGACTCTGCCCCTTGGCGTGCGGGCTATATATCCAAGTTGCAGCAAATAAGGTTCAACCACATCTTCTATTGTGGTTGCGTTTTCGTTTATCGCGGCGGCAATTGTGTCCAATCCTACAGGACCGCCCATAAATTTCACGGCAATTACTTCAAGATACTTCCTGTCCACGACGTCCAATCCGAGCTCGTCAATATCAAGCAGGCGCATTGCGTTTTTCGTTACATCGAGAGTAATGTGTCCGTTGTTATATATCTCCGCAAAGTCGCGCACTCTTTTTAACAATCTGTTTGCTATTCGGGGCGTACCGCGGGATCTGCCCGCCAGCTCCAAAGCCGCGTCTTCATCAATATTGACTCCCAGTATCTTAGCCGAACGATTGATAATTATTGCCAATTCCTTAGGCTGATACATTTCAAGTCGGCAAATTACGCCGAATCTGTCTCTAAACGGGCCCGTCAGATTTCCTATGCGCGTTGTTGCGCCTATCAACGTAAACTTTGGCAGATTTATACGCATTGCGCGGGCGCCGGGACCTTTGCCTATCACAATATCAAAAGCGAAATCTTCCATCGCCGAATACAGCTTTTCTTCCACGCTGCGGTTGAGCGCGTGAATCTCGTCAATAAACAAAACGTCTTTTTCTTCAAGGTTCGTAAGAATTGCCGCAAGGTCTCCCGCTCTTTCCAACGCGGGTCCGCTGGTCATTTTTATTTGCACGCCCAGTTCGTTGGCTATAATATGCGACAGCGTCGTCTTGCCCAAACCGGGAGGGCCGTACAGAAGAACGTGATCCAATGCGTCACCGCGCTTTTTGCACGACTCAATAAAAACTTTAAGATTAGCCTTTACTTTTTCCTGTCCGACATAGTCGTCAATTACCTTGGGACGAAGCGATCTGTCAAGCTCTTCGTCGCCCACGTTCATCGAACTGGAAATAAATCTTTCCGCTTGGTCCATTTACACCTCCGTCATGCATTTTTAAGCGCACTAAACACCACTTCTTCGACAGACAGTCCCGAAGTATCTATGCGCGCGATTTTCGCCTCGGCCTCTTTACGAGTAAAGCCCAAAGTCATAAGAGCCATAACCGCGTCATCATTGCTTTCATCGACTTGAACGTCGGAAACTGTGCTTTCTTCCTGCTTGAAATCTTTTCCTATCTGGTCTTTAAGTTCCAGCACGATACGTTCGGCTGTTTTTTTGCCGACGCCTTTGATTTTATTAAGCTCCTTTGCATTTTCCGAAACAATGCTGCTCGCCAGTTTATCCACCGTTATGCCGCTCAAAATGGCAACTGCGACTTTAGGTCCGATACCGGATATAGAGATCAGCTTCATAAACATTGCGCGCTCTTCCTCGCCGTAAAAACCAAAAAGCGTCACTCCGTCCTCTTTTACGGAAAGATAGGCATACAAACAAATATTTTCCAACCCGTCTAACCTTTTAATACATTCGTCGCTTACATTAAAAGCGTATCCGATGCCGGCGTTTTCCAATACAATTACTCCATTTCCGGCTTTTACCTTTTTGCCTTTTATATAATCGTACATATTAACTCCTAAATAATTCTCTGATTAAACGAGCACATGTTTGCATGACACACAGCCGCCGCCAATGCGTCCGCGGCGTCATCGGGACGCGGAATGGTCTTTAAGTTAAGCAGCATTTGAACCATGTACTGTACCTGATGCTTGTCCGCGCGTCCGTTGCCGGTAAGCGCCTGTTTTATCATAAGCGGCGTATACTCGTATAATTTTCCGCAACTTTGTATAGTGCTAAGCAAAATTACTCCGCGCGCCTCAGCAACTTTTATGCCTGTTGTGATATTTGTATTAAAAAACAATTCCTCAATTGCCACCTCATCGGGTTTAAATTTGCCGATAAGCTTGTTCATTGCCTCGTAAATCATGGCAAGCCGATACGCTATGCTTTCATTTTGAGGAGTCGCAATCACTCCGTAATCAACGGGAGTAAGCTTGCTTTTGTTTTTTTCCACCACTCCGTAGCCGATTGTCGCATATCCGGGATCTATACCGAGAATTATCATCGTTTATCATCCTTCCTGTCTGAAATAAAAATAAATTCCGGAATATTGCGCGTAGACGCTTTTATTTTGCGCGGCTGAATTTTTTCCGCGTTATTATTCTGAAGCTTGGGCTGGGTTTTTGTTTTGCCGGCAGTACCGCTGCTCTTGCTAAGCTCTTCCACTTTATCGGCGTCATAAATTTTAGAGATATCGATTTTATGTAAACTCTTACGCTGATATTCGCCTAAATCGCCATGCGTTACTTCATCGGCAATGGTTTTTATTTGTTCGTCATCCTGTCCTAGCAGCGCCTTTTTCTCGCCGGGATAACTCATATCAAATTTGTTGTCCTGATTCTGATAAGGCTGCCGACTGCCGTCATCTTTCTTAAAATCGCTTTTCTCTTCTCTGACATCGTTTATTTGAGGCCTGTTTCGCTTTATAAATTCATCTACGGTAATCAACTCCATAAGATTTTCCTGTTTTAACTGAGTCACGTTAATCAGATATTGATTGAGATTGGACACATAAAGCGATACGCTCTTATTGTCTTCCTTCAAAAGGCGGGCAGGGTTGCGTAAATTGTATTCGAGAGCAAATTTATGCAGAATTCCGACATTGCGAAAACTGAGAAATCCCGTTTCCGTAAATATAAAATTATCCAGAAGATTTATATCCAGACCGGCCAAGACATTAAACAAATGCCATATGAGCATAAAATCATCTTCAGACGGCATCGGCGAGCCTGACGGATGATTATGCCCAGCTATAATATACTTTGCGCCGCATTTTACTGCAGACGCCGCGATATTTCTCACATTGAAAGTAACCGACGACGGATTAAGATCGTCGACAATCATGGTCTTTAAAATCTTATATTTGACTCCGAGGAACAAAACACACAGACATTCGGTGTTGCGGGCCATGAAAAACGTATGAAAAAAGTCCGCGGCATCGCCGTAATTTATAACCTTTTTCATATTGTCTTCCCCCGACATCCGCAAGGCTTTTCTCACAATGGGAATAATGCCCGCCAAAAGATATGCCGCGCTGACAGTCATATTTTTTACGGACAGTAGATCCTGGACACCGGCATTAAAAACGCCGTACAGCGAACCGTTTTTTGCAATCAGTTCGTGCGCTATAACGTTGGTGTCTTTGCGCGGAATAACGGTGTTCAATAAAAATTCCAACATTTCATGCTCTTTAAATGTCAGCATCTCCGGATCGGCGTCAAATCGTTCTCTTACCCGTTCGCGATGACCTCTGTGATAATTTTTTTGCGAAACATTATCAGACATTATCCGTACCTCCCTCTAAAAACAGCAAATACTATGTCAGACATAATACTAAAACACGAGAAAAATCGGCATTTTTTGCGTATTTATTTATTCTTCCTCTTCGCTTTCAGGCAAATTGGCGTTGTGATAAACATTTTGAACGTCATCGTTCTCTTCAAACATATCCAACATTCTTTCGATTTTTTCGGCCGCTTCCGCATCCAGATCCACGGTCATGTTCGGTATGCGGCTTATTTCGCTGCGCAAAAACGTATAACCTTTGTTTTCGAGATTTTCGCGTACCGTATTAAAATTTTCCGGCGTCGTCAGAATTTCATATACGCCGTCGTCCAAACTGAAGTCTTCCGCTCCGGCGTCAAGAGCCGTCATCATCATTTCGTCGTCGTCCATACCGCCGGTTTTTTCGATATCCAAAACGCCTTTCGTTTCAAACATATACGAAACGCATCCATTGGTGCCGAGCGAACCGCCGCACTTATCGAAGATATGCCTTACATCGCCGCCCGTTCGGTTTTTATTATCCGTAAGCGTCTCCACGATTACAGCGACGCCGCTCACTCCGTATCCTTCATATACTATAGATTCATAATTGATGCTACCCAATTCTCCGCTGGCTTTTTTAATGCTTCTTGTTATATTTTCATTGGGCATGTTGGCGGCTTTCGCTTTTGCGATAACGCCCCTTAAAGACGCATTACTGTTCGGGTCCGGACCACCCATTTTAACTGCGACCGCCAGTTCGCGTCCTATCTTTGTAAACACTTTAGAACGAGCGGCATCTGTCTTTCCTTTTGCTCTTTTTATTGTAGCCCATTTACTATGTCCTGACATAAAATTATCCTCCGTTTTTTCTGAATTTAAGTTGATACATCATTATACTTGCACAAACGGCAACGTTTAAAGATTCGATATTTTCCATCGGCAAACACACGACAATATCCGCAAGGTCCATCACCTCGCTGCTTACGCCGTCCGCTTCGGCCCCGACAATAAGACAAACTTTATCTATCCCGGCACGGATATCAAACAAATTTTGTCCCTTCATGTCCGCACATATAATTTTGTAGCCTTCGCCTTTTAATTGCGACAGAATATCGGTTTCTCTGCTTTCTATGATATTAAGCATGCTTACTGCCGACATACTGCTGCGCACGACTTTGGGATTATAGCAATCGACGCCGCCGCGTATTATTACGTTACTGCAACCTGTGGCTACGCAACTACGCAAAATAGTGCCCAGATTTCCGGGGTCGGACACGCCATCCAAAAATATACAGTTTTTAGAAAAATCAAGCGCTTTGGTGCAAATATCGGCAACGCATATTATTCCTTGCGAATTTTTGGTATCCGACATTTTGGCAAACGCCGCGTCCGCACAGACAAAATCTACGTTAAATTCACCGCAGTATTTTTGCAACGAGCTTTCGGCAACATAAATTTCGGCATGCGATAAATACGGAAGACTGTCCTTGACGTTTCTGTATCCCTCTATCATGAACTTACCATAACGAGTCCTGTACTTTTTCTCGGTAAGTCTGCATATTTCTTTTATTCTGCCGTTTTCGGCCGATGTTATTTTTACCATATCAATAAAAAAGCGCCCTTAAAACTATCAAGGCGCTTTAACGAACTTAGTTATTTTGCGATGGCTTTAGATGCCGTGTCTGCCAAAGCTTTAAATGTAGCCGCATCATTGACGGCAATATCCGCAAGAACCTTCCTGTTAAGATCAATACCGGCGGTCTTAAGGCCATACATAAATTTAGAGTAAGACAAGCCGTTCTGTCTTGCCGCGGCATTGATACGAGCTATCCAAAGCTTGCGAAAATCTCTTTTTCTTAATCTTCTGCCTATAAACGCATACATTCCGGATTTCATGACCGCTTCTCTTGCAATACGATATGAACGCGATTTTGATCCGAAATATCCTTTGGCCAATTTCATTATCTTACGGCGCTTTTTAACTGCGCTAACCGCTCTTTTAATTCTCATGATAACATACCTCCCTAATTACTTCTGAATCATTACCTTGATGGTATTGGTCTGCTTGTTCGAAGAGAGATATTCTCCTTTGCGCAGTCCCATTTTGCGTTTTCTGTCTTTCTTGGTAAGAATATGATTTTTGTTTGCGTGAGCGAATTTAATATTGCCGCTCTTGGTTACGCGGAAACGCTTTTTTGCTCCGCTGTGGCTTTTCATTTTTGGCATTTTAATACCCTCCGTGATAATTATTTTTTAGGCGCCAATATCATAAGGATGTTTCGTCCTTCCAGCATTGGCTTTTTGTCGAAAATGCAGCAGTCCTGAACCTGATTGTAAAAATCATTCATGACCTCCACTCCTATAGCGGAATGGGCTTGTTGTCTGCCTCTCATTCTGATGGAAACTTTTACTTTGTTGCCGCCCATAAGAAATTTGCGGCATTGCTTCGCCTTTGTCTCCAGGTCATGCGCGTCTATTGTCATAGACAACCAAATTTCTTTGAGCTCGGTGATTTTTTGGTTTTTGCGGGCGTCCTTTTCCCTTTTTGCCGCGTCAAAACGAAATTTACCGTAATCCATTATTTTGCATACCGGCGGATTCGTATTGGGGCTGATTTTTACCAAATCCAGGTTTTTTTCGTCGGCGATTTTGTTTGCTTCGCGCGCACTCATTATTCCCAGCTGAACGCCGTTTTCATCAATAACACGAATTTCTGCATCACAGATTTTTTCGTTTATTTCTACTTCCTTTATAATAACCGTTTCCTCCAAATAAAAAGTTGAGGGGCATAGATTACCTCTCAAACTCATAAAAAACAATTATACCGAGTTTTGTTACCGTACTGGCGATGCCGTACGGTGAGATTAAATCTACTTCCAACGCGTTATATTATATATAAAATTATTGTGAAAGTCAACTGTTTTAACAGAATTTTGTTGTCTTTTCAAAAATTTTTTTACTTTAATAAAGAAAAGGCCGCGATCTCGACGTTGCGAACGTAATGACATATATCTTGTCGGGATTTAATTTACGCAAAGCGCGGCAACATTCGTTTGCAGTGGCAGAAGTCGTCATCACATCGTCGATGAGCAGCACTACCTTGCCTTTTATATCTGTTCCGTCGATTGCCGACATGGTGTTTTTTATTGCTTCGGCTCTTTGCTGTCTGTTCATGCCGGCAAGATTATCGGCATGCTTGTCGCGGCGTAATGCCGTAACACACGGCTTTTTTAATATATCGGATAAATGCTGAGCCAGGAGCATTGCCTGATTGTACCCTCTTGCCTTCATGCGTTTTTCTTCCATGGGAACAAATGTGATTATATCGGCGTCCCACCCCGTCTCGTAATATGTATCCGCCATATATTCGGCCATATAAGCTGCCAAAAATTTCCCGCCGCCGTATTTAAGCCTGTGCACTACTTTTTGAACATTCCCGCCAAAAACAAACGGAGCCCGCGCCGCGTCAAAATTATAACGCATTCCTTCTTTGCAGTCATCGCAATAAATCGCTTCGTTTGCTATTGCTTTTCCGCACAACAGACAAAATTGCGTATTAAAATCGGGAGAACAATGCCCGCAAACGCAGTATCTGTTCTCCCGCGAAATTTCCGCATCGCAAAAAATACATTTAATGCCCGACGGGAAAAATAATTCTTTTATAACTTTAAGAGCCTTCAACTATTTTAAACGCAGTGTTTCCCGCGCAATGACAAGTTCTTCATTGGTCGGTATTATATAGACCTTAACTTTTGACAAAGGCTTGTTTAGCTCGGTAACGGCGCCGCGCTCCACATTGTTGTTTTTGTCAAAATCAAAATCGATGCCGAGATATTCCATGCCTTGCATGACTTTCTCTCGTACGATTTCCGTATGTTCGCCTATTCCACCCGTAAAAACTACGCAATCCAGCCCGCCGAGAGCGGCAGCATAGGCGCCTATATATTTTTTAACGCGGTACGCAAACATATCGATGGCGAGACGAGCTCTGTCGTTACCTTCTTCATAGGCCTTTACAAGATCGCGGAAATCCGAACTTACGCCGCTTATACCCTCTACACCGCTCTTTTTGTTGAGATAATTTAGCATCTCGTGAACGTTCATGCCTGTTTTATCCATCATATACTCAACGACGGCGGGATCTATATCGCCCGAACGCGTACCCATAACAAGTCCTTCGAGCGGCGTCAACCCCATGGATGTATCAATGCATTTTCCGTCCTTCACGGCGCTTACGCTCGCACCGTTGCCCAAATGGCACACAACAAGTTTTTTGCACTTTTCAGGGCCAAGAATTTTTCGGATTTCTCCTGTTATATATAGATGGCTGGTGCCGTGAAATCCGTATTTTCTGATTTTATACTTTTTGTAGTCCTCATATCTTATTGCATACATATATGCATAATCGGGCATTGTGGAATGGAAGGTCGTATCAAAAACGGCAACTTGAGGAGCCCAAGGCATGACCTCTTTGCACGCCTTTATGCCCATTATATTGGCAGGCATATGAAGCGGTCCCAAATCGACGTTGCTTTCGATTTTTTTCAGCACTTCGTCGTCAGATATAAGAACGCTGTCTTTAAAGTCTTCGCCGCTGTGCAGCACGCGATGTCCTACGGCAGCTATTTCCTGCATACTGTCAATGACGCCGTAATCTTTATCCACGAGCGCTTCCAAAACCAGCTGCATAGCTTCTTTGTGCGTCGGCATGGGTTTTTCGATGCGTGTTTCCGTCTTTCCTTTGTGCACCAAAACAGCGTTCTGCTGGCCTATTCTTTCGCACACTCCCTTTGCAAGTACGCTTTCGTTGTCCATTTCAATAAGCTGGTATTTAAGCGAAGAGCTTCCGGCATTAACAACCAAAATTTTCATAACTTACACCTCGTCTTACGCCTGCAGAACGGTCATAGCCACAACGTTGACTATATCCTCTGACGAACACCCGCGCGAAAGATCGTTGACAGGTTTATTGAATCCCTGACAAATGGGACCCACCGCCTGCGCGCCGGCCAATCTCTGGACAAGCTTATACCCTATATTGCCCGACTGCAAATCCGGGAATATGAGCACATTGGCGTGTCCGGCGATTTTACTGCCGGGTGCTTTAAGCTGTGCGACAGATTCGACTATCGCGGCGTCAAGTTGTAATTCGCCGTCGCATTGCAATTCAGGCGCGATCGTATTGACAATTTTGGTGGCCTCCACGACTTTATCCACGTTTGCATGTTTCGCGCTTCCTTTCGTAGAGAATGACAGCATGGCTATTTTCGGATCTATTCCGGCAATCTTCTTGGCTGTATCTGCCGACGCTATTGCAATCGAAGCAAGTTGTTCGGCGTCAGGCTCTATGTTTACGGCGCAATCGGCAAATACCATTACTCCGTTTTCGCCGTATTTGCTTCCTTCGGGCAGCACCATAATGAAGCAGCTGCTGACGGTTTTGATGCCGGGAGTGGTTTTGATTATCTGTAAAGCGGGGCGAAGAGTATCGCCTGTCGAATTGACGGATCCCGCCACCATTCCGTCGGCTTTTCCGGTTTTTACAAGCATGACCCCGAGATACAGCGGATTTTTAACCAGCTGCGCAGCCTGTTCCTTTTCCATTCCCTTTGCTTTACGCAGCTCGTAAAGCAAATCGGCGTATTCATCAAGATTGTCCGACGCGGGATCGACAATGGTGACCTGGTTGACGTCAAATGCGGCTTTTTGCGCAATGACATCCTTATTGCCGATAAGCACAAGACCGGCAATTTTTTCGTCCAATATGACTTTTGCTGCGTCCAAAACTCTTTTTTCCTCGCCTTCGGCAAGCACGATTGTTTTGCACGCTTTTTTTGCCTTTTCTCTGACAGATTGCAACAATGACATTTATTTTTCTCCTTATTTAGTAGAAATTGATTACAAAACGACTGATTTATGATATAATTTAGCCGTAAGCACAATTATTATATCACGTAATGCGTCAAAAGTAAATCGAATACAAAAAAATTAGGAGATAAAAATGAAAATTTGCGCCGTAATATGCGAATATAACCCCTTTCACAGCGGACATCTGTACCAGCTTACAAAAGTTCCCGCCAAGTTTGATAAAATAGCCTGTATAATGAGCGGTAATTTTGTGCAGCGCGCCGAACCGGCAATCGTAAACAAGCGGATACGCGCGCAGGCAGCCTTAAACGCCGGAGCCGATATAGTGGTGGAAAACCCTGTGCTGTATGCGGTTGCCAACGGTGAAAAATTCGCGTCCGGCGCCATAAAAACGCTTGCGGCTTTGCCGAACGTAAAAGGCTTGATTATGGGATGTGAAACCGACTCGCCCGAAATTATAGAAAAGATCGCCGACACCCAACTGTCGGAAGACGCTGTTTTCGGCGACGAGTTTTCCAAATGCATGCAATCGGGCGCCAGCTATGCCGCGGCTTACTGTAACGCCACCGCGGTATCCATGAAAAATAAAGGTTACGACGAACAACAGATACGCACGATAATTTCGCAGCCCAACAACCTTTTATGCATAGAATATATTAAAAGCATTCGGCGGTTAAACCTTGATATAGAGCCTGTTGTGATAAAGCGGCGCGGAAACGGGTATAACAGTACTTCCGTATACGGCGATTATTTATCCGCCGGCGCCATACGAAACATTCTGCTCTCGCAATCTTATAACGACGCCTTACCCTATCTCCCCGGCGGCGACCAGCTGATAAGCGCGCTTAAAAAAGGAAACTGTGCTGATTATGCACTATACGACAACATTTCTCTCTACAATATACGCAACGCCGAAACACGGCAGATAGCCGAGCTTTACGACTGTACGGAAGGGCTCGAATATCTTTTAACAAAGTATGCCGAAACATCTGCCGATCTTAAAGAAACGCTTAGCGCAGTCAAATCGAAACGCTATACCTTCGCCCGTCTTAAACGCATAGTTCTACAGCTTAATCTCGGCATAACAAAAGATATAATGCGCCGGGTCGAAAACGAAACGCTGCCTTTTCATGTAATAGCGATAAAAAACGATTTTAAGCCCTATCTCGCTCAAATAAAAGAAAAAGCCATAGTCCGCAACAGCGATTATGACAAATTTTCATCGTATGATTATCTTTTTAAGATAGAAAAACGGGCGGCGGCGTTGTATGCGACGATAACGCATTCGAGCGGCGGATTTTACGGCGATATGTTGGTTACTGACAAACTTATTTAAATATCTTTTCCCGTTTGAATTATCATTGACTTTACGGAATAGCGACACTGTCTTATTTTATTGAGCGTATCGCACAAAATATCTTCGGCTTTGCCCAAAATCTCGTCCAGCCCGTCTTTGGTTTTAAGCACCAGAGCGTCGCATTGTTTATACGCTTCATCTATAATTTTTCTGCCGGCAATCTCGGCATTCCTGACGATTTCCGAATTACCGACCATATGCGCGGCGCGCTCTTCGGCTGCCTTAAGGACGTTTTTCGCCACACCGTCGGCATTGGCAAGAATGGCGCCGCGTCCCTCCACCATCTTGTTTACGCTGCCTATAAACGGCACAAGCCTGCTACGTATTTCTTGAATTAGCCGCCTGCATTCGGCAAGATCGACCTTATTGTTTACAAACCCGCGCGAACCGTTTAATTCGCGTTCGAGCGCTTCGCATAAATTTTCTATATCCAACTATACTTCAGCTCCGTAAGCGGCCAATATATCGGCAGCCGCTTCTTTGCTAATATATGCCGAAACGTCGGCGTTATATGACAACAGCTCCCGGACAAGCGAAGACGACACAAAACCGGTTTTTCCGTCCGCAATAAGATAGTAAGCTTCAATGTCCGGATATAACGATTTATACGCCGCAAACAATTCTTTTTCGTATTCGAAATCCGTTGCGTTGCGCAGGCCCCTTACAAGAACGCTGCATTTTATTGCCTGCATATAATCTGTTAGTAAGCCGCCGAATATCTCCGCCTTGGCGTTGCCTATGCCGGCAATGCTTTTTTTTACTATCATAAGCCGCCGGTTTGCATCGACGCCGCTTTTCGACTTCTCGCACACTGCCAGCACGACTTGGTCGAACATGGCGGCGGCGCGTTTTAATATAGACAAATGCCCCAGCGTAAAAGGGTCAAAAGTCCCGGCAAAAACGGCTTTTTTCATTTAACGGTCCCTCCTTGTCAAAAAACTCACGGCTGTATTGCCCATCTTCCGACAGTCAACGAAATAATCTTCATTCTCCACGACCGTCTTGCTGTCGTGTTCAACAACCATTATCCCGCTTTCAATTAAGATATTGTATTTTTTTACATGCGCCAAAATATTGTCGAAATATCCCGATGCATAAGGCGGATCGGCAAAAACAATGTCAAACCGCCTGTTTTCCAGCTTTTTTAGGGCAATAAAGTACTCTGTCTGATATATTTCATAATTTTCGGTAGGCACTCTTAGCTTTGCGATATTGCTTTTGGTAAGCCTTATACTGTCTTTATCGTTATCGATAAAGACCACCTTCTTTGCTCCTCTGCTGTACGCCTCCAATCCCAGTGCGCCGCTGCCCGAAAATAAATCAAGTACTGTTGCGCCGTAAACGTTAAGTCTGCTGCAAATAATATTAAAAACACTTTCTTTGATTCGGTCGGTAGTCGGTCTCACGCGATTGTCTTCCGGCGAATAAAGCTTAGCCCCTCTGTATTTTCCGCTTATTATTCTCATTTGTTTCTGAATTTATCGTTCATTACAATCTCGGTCATGAACGAATTGAAAGTATCTTTGCTCTGCCGTATTTTGCGGATATATGCTATCATAAACACCATACAGGCGATTATGGCGAATACAGCTACAACGATAAACACATTTAAGCCCGAAGTTGTTCCTTCGATTACCGTATACTCTGTCTCAAGGCCTTTATCGTAAACCACTTCCTGCGGATATACAATAAGTCCGGTGGCTTGTCCCAGTATTGCTGCCGGCATGAACACAACCAGAAGGAAAACTTTAAATATCTGATTGTCTACCGCCCAACATAGCGCCGACATCAATAACGACAGCAAAAGATACGGCAATACGTATATAATTCCCTTAAACGGATTGGGAGCTTTTTTGCATCCCGTTTTGGCCTGTGCAACCGTAATACCGTTTAGTCTTTTAAATTCGCGCGCGCCCTCTTCTCCGCCGGCATGAAAATACAATATCATAATGGGTACGGTAAACGCTATGCCTATAAAGAGCTCAATCCACGGATTGAGATTGCCGAACATGAAAAAAAATCCCAATACGGAAAATATCAGCATATACAAAAACATAAAACCGGAATTGACAAAGCTTTCCGCGCAATCGCTGCGATGTAAAGATTTTTTCGACATAACATACTCCTTTAAAAGGATTATAACATACTATGCCGCAAAAATCAACTAATTTATATAAACTCGCTTTGCCCTGCAATGCCCCAGCGACACCAATACTTCATATTCACAGGTGTTCCACTCTTTTGCAATGTCGGCAGCACTAAACTCCTCTCCCAGTATTTCCACAGATTGCCCCTTTTTTATCGTATACGGAGCCTCTATCATAGATAAATCCATACATATTTGCCCTACGACTCGGCAGCGTCCGCCGGCATAGAGGACAGTTCTTGTTTCGCCTTTCCCTTTACGTCTAAAGCCGTCGCCGTAACCTATATCTATCGTGGCGATATTCATGGCTCTTTCTACCGGACATATTCCGTACCCGACATTGTCGCCGCCGCGCACTTTTCTTACGCTTATGACATCAGCAGTTAGACGCATGACTTTTTCGAGATTAAGAGCGCCATACCCATATAATGCTATGCCGCACCTTACATAATCCAGCCTATCGGCAAGAGAGGAAAAATTGGAAGCAAATATATGTTTTTTTACCGGAAAATTTTTTGTGAGCGCAACAAACTCCTCATACTGACATTTAAGCGACGAAATGTCATAAATATGCGAAAACACGCTGTGTATTCTATCTGCGGGCAACAACGGGAAAATGTTTGCACACTGCTTTGGCGAAAATCCCAACCTGTGCATTCCCGTGTCTATCTTTAAGGCAAACCGCCTGTTCGCGTGTAAAAGAGATATCAGCGACTCGTCGTCGAATGCCGTAAAGATAAAATTGTCAGGATGGACGTCTCCGTCAAAAACGCCCGACAGTATTAAAATATCATTTTTAATGCCGGCTAAAGACAAGCGCTTTGCTTCATATATATCCGCTACGGCAAAACAGTCCGCTTTATCCGCCAGCGCTTTTGCACATTCCACATCTCCGTGTCCGTACGCATTGCATTTCACAACGGCACACAAACGTGTTTTGCTTTGTTTGATTATTTTATCGGCATTGCGTCTTAAAGCCGCAAGATTTATAGTCATTTCCATAGTAATATTTATATGCCATCGAATTAAAACAATCGACAGATTATAAAAAAATTACAGTATTATGTCTGGCATAGTACTGTAAAATATCAATTTTTATTGTTTTTTTTGTCTAATATCTTAAAAAACTATCAAATGCGTTTTCGATATGTTCTATACGTTTTTCGTCAAAATACACTTCAATAACGTCAAATCGCACATTTACGTCAAAGTATCTGTATTTTTTTATGTATTGGCTTGCAACCTGACTGATTTTATTCTGCTTCCTAAGCCCCACCGCTTCGGCGGCATAACCGTACTTGTCGCTGAAACGCTCTTTGACTTCGACAAAGACAAGGTACCCGTCATTTGCCGCGATTATATCGATTTCACCTTCACGCGTCCTGAAATTTCTGTCGACTATACGGTATCCTTTACTCTTCAAATAATTTTCGGCGATGCGCTCACCGCTGTCGCCTTTTGTCTTGTTGTTAATCATGATAAAAATTCTTTACAAACGTCCTTCTGTGTATCTGCGTCAAACCGTATTTTTTTATGGCTTCAATATGTTCGCCCGTTCCGTAACCTTTGTTTTTCGCAAAGCCGTAATCGGGGTAAATGCCGTCGTAACGTCGCATTATTCTGTCTCGCGTTACCTTTGCTATAATGGACGCCGCCGCAATATTATAACTCTTTGCGTCACCTTTTATTATCGGCATCACTTTGTAGTCGCACGCTATCTTTACCGCATCGATAAGCACAACCTCTGGCGGAATTTTGAGTTTTAATATGCATTCAAGCATGCCTTTTTTTGTCGCGTTGAGAATATTTATTTCATCGATCTCCTCGTTTTCGACAACGGATACACTATAATCCAAAGCCGTTTTGACTATAATTTCGTACAACTTTTCGCGCTTATTTTCGCTTATCTTTTTGCTGTCCATGACGCCTTCTATCATATGGTCCATGGGCATAATGCAACACGCACACACCACAGGCCCGGCAAGCGGTCCGCGCCCGGCTTCATCTATACCGGCAATCGGGCCGTCCGTTATACTGCGGTCAAAATCAAAAAGTTCAATCGTTTTCATCAGTTTTCTCCAACGTCACAGCGCCCAAACGTCCTTTGCGGAAGTCATCGATAAAGGCAATTGCCGCCTTCTCTGTATCCGGAACGCTGCCCGACATCAAAAACCCGCGTTTTAAGGCTATCTGCTGCAGCGATAAAGCGGTATCCGTATCCGCCGAAAAACCGTATCGTTTTTCAATATTTTGCGGACATATTCCTCTCAGTTCGTCAAACAGGCAACACGCAAGGTCATACTTATCCAAAACCTCATCCTTAATGCTGCCAATATACGCCAAATGACGGGCGTATACCTGATTTTCAATCTTCGGATATAATGTGCCCGGCGTATCCAAAACCTCAAAATAATTACCCACTTTGACCCATTGCTTACCGCGAGTTACGCCCGCTCTGTTCTCCGCATAAACTTTAGTACGCCCGCACAAGTTGTTGATTAAAGTAGATTTTCCGCAGTTGGGCACTCCTATAATCATACAGCGCAAAACACGTCTGACGCCTTTTTTTAGGTTGTTTTTTAGAATATCCGCGCAAAGAGTTTTTGCAATATCGATAATCGGCTTTGCACTGCCGGAGCGGGTACTGTCAAGACACAAAGCTTTATTTCCGTTGGCGTTTAATTTGTTTTTCCACTTTACGTTTTCCTTCGCGTCCGCAAGATCGCTCTTATTTAAAACGTAAACAACGGGTAGCTTTGAAGCATAAATTTCAAAAGCGGGATTCATGCAGGCCTTAGGGGCGCGTGCGTCCAGGACATAGACGAGAAAATCTACAAGCGGTATTGTCTCGTTCATCATGCGCAGCGATTTGGTCATGTGTCCCGGAAACCAATTGATATTCATCTATTTTTTCTCCAACAAATCAGGTCTGTTTTTAGCGGTAATCAACAAAGATTGTTCGCGTCTCCACTTGGCTATATTCTCGTGATGCCCCGATAACAAAACTTCCGGTACCTGCAAGCCTTCGTAAACCTGCGGCCTCGTATACTGCGGATATTCTAATAAACCCGCCGAAAAACTTTCTTCTTCAGCGGAATCGGCGCATCCGAGTACGCCGGGGACAAATCTTGCCACAACATCGGTAAGAATCATTGCCGGCAGCTCGCCTCCGGTCAACACATAATCGCCTATAGAAAGCTCTTCATCAATGCACAAATCTATTATGCGTTGGTCTATTCCTTCATAATGGCCGCATAGCAAAAGCAGTCGTTCGTTACCCGCAAGTTTTTTGGCAATATCTGCGGTAAGCAGTTTTCCGCGCGGAGATA